>NZ_JBALOW010000082.1:10774-11108 GCF_036965085.1 Bacillus sp. JJ1532 | reverse complement strand
ATATCTTCATTTTCATTATCAATATAAAGAGATTCATCTTTTTGTAAATTCGTTAAACTGAATGTGCGTCCACCATCTGTTTTGTTTACAATTGAGATATTGCCAACTTCCCTAGTAATAATCCACAATTCAGGAAATGTTTCTTCACCTTTATTTGAAATTTTAATTTCTGTTCCATCTGCACTATTCTTACTTAGATCAACAATATACTCATAATAAGGACTGTAAGTATAAGGTGAATTACATCTCATGGTTAAACGTATGAATCCATGTTTAGCACCATTGTGAATTATTTGAATATCGTCAACAGGCTGACAATAAAAAATACGCTCAG
>NZ_JBALOW010000082.1:4513-10715 GCF_036965085.1 Bacillus sp. JJ1532 | reverse complement strand
CAATAAAAAATACGCTCAGGATTATCAAGCGTATAGAATGGTTTATAATATTTTTGATTTAACCAACGTGCAACTCTAAAACACTCATCATCTGACATTCCATTTTCAAAATACAATTCAAGAGTAAATGAGAGAGGTTCATACTCAACACTGTTTAAGTAGGATACATCTTGTCCACGAATTCTATCTTCATTAATTATTTTTGTTGCCATAAAAGTTTCATCATACAAGCCACTTTGTGTAGTTACGTGTATGATTCCCATATCGGATGAATGAATCCCATCATAATAAAATTCTGTACACTGCATCATTATGTTTTCACTCCTTTTGATTTAAGTTTGTGATATGTATGATTATTTAATAATAATTCCTCTACGTTTGGCATCATTTGAAATGCTACCAAAAACCTTTCCTTTTACCTGTCTTATTATGTCATCCATATCATGAGGTTTATGGACATTAACTTCTTGGATTTGAATTATTTCAGTTGGTGGTAAGTCTTCTTTTCTGGAATTAACGGTAGGTGTATTAAGTTTAGGAAGATAATTCTTTAATCCATCGAGAACTGTCATGGCTTTTAAGAAATCTTTTGTTTGTCCTTGATTAAGAATTAATTCTTTCTCGTGAAGTATTCCTAGTTTTCCACCTTTAAAATCTCCTGTATATCCTCCAGTGTCAAAGGGTTGAATCTTCTTAAGTAAGTCAGTACTCGGTGTCTGATATTTAATGTGAGAAGGCATGTTTGTAACCCAATTTCCTCCGCCCACATCGTATTGACCGCCAAATTGACTGTCATAGCCGTAAACACGATATTTTTCTCCTGCTTGGAGTATTCTTACCATTTCCAACTTCCCATTATTTCGCTTCCATAGGTTAATTGGTTTATCAACTGTGACCATGCCAATTTGTCCTTGCTTGAATTCTAAGCCATTCCACATGACTGGTTGTGCAGGTGATGTAGTTCCTCCCGTTGATCCACTACCTCCCGTAGAAGGTTTTGGATTACTTGGCATGTTAATACCTGTTTGAAATCCACCAGCCCCCATTATGCTGAATTGTTGCAGTAAACTTATTGCTTCTCTTAACCTATCAATTAAGTTATTTTTGATACTGTCCCCCATGTGTGTCATATTAAGGTTAACATCATTAGAGAATCCAACTAATTCACCTGTAAGGCTGCTTATATTTCCCTTCATAATATCTTCTCTGACTTTAGCCCATTTTCTTTCATCATTAATAATGTTATCGTAATGTTTTCGGATGGCTTCTTTGTCCGCATTTAGTTTATCCTGCAATGCTTTGTGAGATTTTTCTAATTGATCCTTTTCAGCATCTTGTTTCTCTTGTAAAGCATCTTTTGCATTGTTAATTTCCTCTGTTTTCTGTTCCAAGTCATCTTGTAGGCTGTTTTTTCTTAACTCAATTTCACGCTTATGTTTTAATTCCTCAATTTGCTCAACTTTGTCTCGAAGTTGTTCTTCTAATTCAATTCTCTTTGCAATTGCCTCAAATGAATTATCCAAAGAAAGCTTGTTGATTTGAGATTCAATCTTTAACTTTTCACTTGTTAGCTTTTCTAAATCTTTACTATAATCTCTTTCAGACTCAAGGCTATCAATGGAATCTAATTTAGCTTGAATTATTCTCTGATATTGCTTTAATTCTTTATCAAGTAAGCCCATTTGTCGCTTATGATTGTCTTCCATAGCTTTACGTTCTTTATCGTAAGAGTCTTGGTTAGCTTTATCTCGTTTCTCTAAAGCATCTAGTTCAGCATTTAGTTTTTCCTGATAAAATTCTTTCTGTGCATTAATTACCTTATCAGCAATATTGGCATAAACACTTTGGGTGGACTGCTCAACACCCATTAAGACATCTTTCCATTTTTCTGTTTCACTCACATTTTTCTCAAGAGCTGCTTTATTGTTAATTAGGTTTTTATTTTGAGATTCTAGTAAGCGAATGTTATCTTCAATTTCTCTCTTTTGTTTGGAAAGCAAGAAAATCTTTTGTCCTTGAAGTTTTATTTGTTCTTCTTCACTACCGGAAGATACATCCAATAGATGCTCAATGATTTTTATTTGATCTAAGTATTTTTGATTTGATTTATCCAAACGTTCTATTAATCCATCAAGAGCCGAATTAAGGAAATTATTCGATAATCCTTTAATCTTTTCGTTATAACCTAAAATGTTTGAAGATAATCCGTTAACTGCTTTGCTGTTTTCATCAATTTCTTTTGCAGTTTGATTGTATTTTTCTTTTTGTTCATTCGATAGTTTATTAAACGCTCCCATTGACTTTAGATTAGCTTGAAGTGTCTTGTTTCTTCCTTCTAATCTTTCTTTTTCATCAAGGGAAATCTTGATAAGTTGATTATGTATATTTATTTGATTTTGAAGCTCTTTCCTATATTCCTTAGATGTTTCAATCATTTCACTTTGCTTATGTTCAGATTGCTCAAGTTTTAACTTTAGACCATCTAATGATTGAGCATATTTGTCAGAAAGATATGGATCAACTGTTTTATCTTTTCCACTAGAACCACTCGAATTCTTACTTCCAGTGCCAGTTTTAAGACCAGAGCTTCCTATATCAGCATTAACACTATTCAGGAATATACCTGAAAAATCATTAGATGCTACAATATACTTATATGCTTCCCCTGCCATTTTTGCTGCATTTAATCCTTGAAGCAACGAACCAGACATTACACCGCTAATACCACCTGCCGCTAATTTCATCGCAGATACTGCATTATTAACTTGAGTAGAGTAAGAAGTCCAAGCTTTAGACAATGATGCACGTAAAGCATTATCAACTGCTAGTTTGGCAGATGCAAGGTTTTTAAAGTTAGTTAAATCAATACCATAATGTGATTTAAACTGATTTACAAAAGATGCATTGGCTTTTAAAACACTGTTGTAAAATTGTTCGTTCATGGATAACTTGGAAAGAATCGCTTTCTTTGCTAATTGTTCTTCTTTAACAATTTCCTCTTGTACTCTCTTACGAAGCTCTGCTTCATCATTTATATACGGTAGAAGATGGTCATACTTCTCCATTAGGAAACCAATGTTATCTGCTGACAATTTATGACTTTTCCCTAAGTCATTAATAATACCATTTAACTTTTCAATATTAGAAATTGAATTATTATAGGTATTTATTAATTCTTTACCTGCGTCATCTAGATTGGACATTGAATCAATACTTGCATCCATTCCATCTACACTGTCATAATATCCACCTGCAAGTTTTGAAAGTGAATCAGTATTCTTTTGATTTGCTAAAGTACCATTTTCCGTACTTTTTATAAATTCTTCTAATGCTTTTTTTCGTTCTTCAATACCATCTTTCTTTGATTCTAATTCCTGAAGATTTCCTACCTTCTCTGTATATTCTTCTAATTTATTTGATTTATCTTCTATAATTCTAACGTATTCAGCATACTCATTGAGAATTTCAGTCAATTCAATAGTTAGTTTAGCAGATAAATCTGTATTTCCTTTATCACTTGCTTTACTTGCTCTTTCAGCAAGTTCAGCTCTTCGTTTTTCATACTCTTCTTCTGCGTCTTGTAATCCTTGTACACCATATTTTTGTTGATATTCTTGCATTGTATTAAATGAGTCTTTAACAGCCTTCTCTAGTTTAGAAAGCTTCTTTTCCTCTTTGTCTATATCAACATTTATCAATGATAATTCAATTTCGTTTGCAGACTTAGCTAGTGCTAGTTGTTCTTTTGTCATCTGCTTCAGAGAAGAAATATAGTTATCTGCCTTTTCTTTATTTAAAGTTAAAGCATCTCCATACTTCCCAGTTGAATCAATTAAGTGTGGTGCTAGTTGTTGAATAGCTGATAATACATCTTGTAATTCTTTCTGCTTATCTGCATTATTTTCGGCTTGTGGCTCTAGCTGATTGTATTTTTTAATCAAATCTTCTAATGTAACGACTTGATCACTTGTTTTATTCGCCATTTCCGTTAAGGCTTCAGTGTTTAAATTTGCTGCTTTTGCTGATTTCATGAACATAGAGGCTAATGTTTCGACTGCAACAAGACCAACACTAAATATCCCTAATGATGCTCTGACACCTGTGATAGCTAGTTTTAATGCTCCAAAGGCTTTGACTGCACCGTAAGCCAATCCAATTAATATTGGAAGCTTTATATTCCATCCATGAGTAGCTTCAGTTAGATCAGTAAATCCTTTAGTCAGACTTGTAACAGTTTCTAAGAATTTTACAATCCCATCTCGTGCCCCAGTTTCTCCAACAGTCATGGCTAATTCTTGGAAACTAGCAATCATATTGTTGGTTTTAAAACGGAGTCCCTCTTGATAAGTTTCTAATTCTTTTTGAGCTGAATTATAGGAGTTTATTGAAGTCTCAGTATTTTGCATTGCTCTAGCTTGGTTTTCGATCAATGAGGTTGTTCTTGCAATGTGCCAACCCCCACCAAGTTGAGAAGCGATTGCATTTTTCTGTTGGGAATCAAGTTTTCCCCACACTTTCCATAAATCTTGTAAAACATCAGTTGCAGACCTTAGTTCCCCATTCATTTCTTTGGTTTGGATGCCAATTTCATTTAAGGCAGACTGTGTTCTTTCTCTGAGGTATCTACTAAATAAGGTTTTATAAAAGTTTCCAGCTTCATTACCTGACATTTTTAGGGTTTCAATTGTTGTAGCCATCATACCGTTTAATTCATGAAAACTAACTCCAGCCATCGCTGCACTGGATGACGATTTAGACAATCCCTGTGCTAGACCTTGAACTGTTGCACCTGATTTATTAGAAAGTTCATTAAATGCATCAACTGCTGAAGCTGTATCTTCAATTTGAAGCTTGTATTGACGCATTATTGCCACTAGGTAGTTAGACGCATCAACATCCTTCATCTCTCCTACAGTTGCCATCATTAAAGAATTATCACTAAGTACACCTGCCTCTTTTGCAGTAAAACCTAACTTGACAATCTCCCCAAATGACTCTAGTGCTCCATCAATTGTCCTACCAAATCTATATGCTGATTCTGAAGCTTTATCGAAAACATCTGCCATACTTATGTTTTCAGTTACCTTATCAATTGTTACAAGCCTCTCATCAATGACATACAGAGTATCAATTAATTTATTAAATATGGCAAATGGAGCAAAAATAGCCGCACTTGCTGCCATATATATTGGCATACGTGAAAAAGCGTTTTCCATTGTATTTCCAAAATTACGAACTTGATTAGAAGACGCTTGAGCATCCGCATTAATATTTCGGAATTGTATTCTAAGTCTATCCATTTGTTGATTTACTTTTGGAGTAGCAGTATTCAAAGCATTAACGGAATTCAACCAATTTCTAACTGATGCTTCATCAAAGTTTTTATTACCTTGATTTGCATTAATTAAATTCCTAGCTTTAAGATTAGCCTCTTGTTTATACATTTCTAATTGGTGCTTAAGTTTTTGGTTCTGTTGCTCTATTTGCCTATTTATCTGTTGTTCTTGTTGTAACTGTCTTTCTCTAATTTGAGCAGTGTTATCCTTTAATGACTCACCCGTAAGAGTATAATTTCCTGCTCCTTGAATCCCTTTTAACTTTGATTGTGTAAATTGAAACTCCTTTAATTTCCCATCTGCTTTAGTTACAGCTAAGGTAAAGGCTTCAATTTCTTTCGTATTTGGATTAATTTTTTGACTAACTTTTACCTGACCAAGTTTACTATACTGCTCAACTGCTTTTTCAATTGAGTCAACGAATACTTTTGCTTGCTTAGTATCTTTTTCAGAAATAGGTGTTACTTTCCTGTTTAATTTACTTTGGATTTTTTCAACATCACGAACTAGATCAGCTAATTGTTTATTATCTATTCCTAATTTTAGTTTTAAATTCTTTTCAATACGTCTTAATTGCTTGTTAATAATACTTGTGGTTTGTTGTTCATCTAGATGACCAACGATGAGAATTTTCATGTTTTCTTTTGACATAGTTATACACTCCTTAAAAAATATTAAAAAATAGGCGTTTATAAAAGACCGCAAATAAATGCAATCTCTTATAAACGCCTATTTGTTATAGTTATTGAGGGGAAGTATTTGGCTAGTATTATGAGGATAAAGGGGGAGTACTAGCCAGTGAGGGAAAATTAAGACAAAAGTTTTACAAGAACTTCATAATGAGAACTATAAGGGAAAAACCATGT
>NZ_JBALOW010000082.1:0-4491 GCF_036965085.1 Bacillus sp. JJ1532 | reverse complement strand
CTAAACATGAATTCTGTATTTCTTTTTAAACGTTCATCTGGTTCAGAAAAGAATCTAAAATTTACTTCTACTGCATTTAATCCAAATCTGTTATTAGCTTGATAAGTTCCAAATGGTTGCCAACTCCTTAGTGTAAATGGTATATCAGCTTTTGGTACATCCATTACTGGTCTTCCGTACTTATCAAAAACTTTAATACCATTTTCATCTAATAATTGTTTAGCAGGTGAGAATAGATGAGCTGTTTCTTCTCTCATTTTAAACCACCCTTACTCTTCGTCTTCTTTGAATTTGTTGCAGTATTTCTTTTGGATATTCAGTTACATAACTCTCTGACATATCTCCTTCAGTCTTATTTTTCAATACTCCATTCTTTCTATAAATCTTCTTTTCATAATCATAGATGACCATTTTTACTAAAGTAGATCGAAGAGAATGAGGAACTTCATCATGAAAACCTTCATTCAGTATGAAATTAGTCGCATCTTCTATATAATATTCTAGAATTGTGTCTTTAGAGTCATCTTCAATATTTAGCAACGCTTTTACAGTTTCTAAAATGGATTCCATATTATTCACCTTTTAGCTCTTTTAATCGAGATTCTGCATTCTTTTTACCCTTAACTTGCTCACCATTAGGTAATTCATAAACACCCTTACTCACTTCTTTTAATTCTGTAGTTGATTCGTCTTCAATTTTTTTCTTACTAGCAGGTTCGTACCCTTGGTGTTTATACAAAGTATTGAAAGCCTTTTCTGTTGCAAAAATCTCTTTTCCTTCGTTATTAACGTATTTCTTCATTACACATTCTCCTTTAAAACTAAATCAATTTTTCCAAGCTCTGCAATCATTTGTTCCTAAGTTTTAACTAAAACATTAAGTGGTCTGTTTGCAACCAATGTCTCATTTTGATATAAATTGTAAACGTCAGTGAAAGACATGTTCATAAGTTCAAAATGATCATACATAGAGCTTTCAACTTCTAAGTAACCCATTTTCTTATAAATGGCATTAAATACTTTATCAGTTAAGATAACAACATGTTCACCATTAGAATAAGGCTTCAATAAAATTTCCCACCTTTCAATGATTGAAAAATAAAGGACAGGAAGTTAAATTCCCCGTCCTCATGTTATGTATTTCTCTTTATTAAGCTCCTGCTTTTGGAGTTAATACAGCGAATGCATCTTCCTTAATTGGCAAGAATCCAATACGCATAGTTGCTTTAATAGCTACCATATCTTGCTCAGCAAGGGATAGTGGCTTTCCATCTGTATGTAATGTATTTTGTAGTGTAGCTTCTGTAAGAATTTGATATTCGATTCCTTGACGAATACCAACAATTGAGTAATCGAAGTTCCCTGCAATAATTTCTGCATTAGCTTTATCAAAAGCACCCTTGGAAGCATATTCAATTGCTTCATTATAAAGTTCAGTTTGATTTACTCCTTCTACATAAAGAGCATTACCATTAGCATCACGAAGTTTTCTTAAAGAATTTTTAATTCCTCTGTGTGCTACAAATGCATTGACATCTAGTCCAGCATCTTCAATTAATGCCATAGTATCTGATACATCTAAATCTAAAGAAGCATTAGTACCTAGTGCAACTTTATTTCCAGCAGTATCGGCTACACCAAAAATACTCTTTGCAAAAGGTGATCCTGTTCCAAACAAACATGCTCCATCAATAGCATTATAAAACGCTTTACTAATCTCAGGAACTAGTTCACCAAACACTTCAATAATGGAATCATTCATTTTTTCTTTTGTTACAGGAATAATAACCGCAAGTTTCTTAGCTTCAATTTCAGGATGAATCCAAGTTGCACCTGAAGTTTGAATTCTCTCACCTTCACCAACCCAATATGCACCGGGTCCCTCTGCTAACACTGAAAACCTTTTCTTATCACTTTTCATTGGTTCAACTTTCGATAGTTTAAGAATAGTAGAACCTTGTGTAACTTCTTTCATAATTCCTGCTGCTTGCTCTGTTGGCACAAAACCTTGTAATTGATCTTTTAATACTGTCATAATAAAATAACCTCCATTTAATTTTTATAATTTTTATTTAAAGTAGTAAAAACTACTTTCTAGATTGATTATCGGAAATAACTTTAAAGAAATCTAAAGTACCACTTCCGCTATTACCTGAAGAACCTTCTTCAAGCGTTGTTCCATTATCCTTCAATATTTCATCCTTCACAGTTTGAACTTGACCATTCCAAACTTCTTCAAATTTGGTTAAGTTTTGAGTCATTGTATCCTCATCGTTTCCAATAAGATAATCAACTAGGAAGGTTGGGAGTTTCTTTTCGGATAATTGAGATAAAGCATTTGCTTTTAATTCTTTTCTTAATGATTCTGCTTCCGAATTTGCAATTTTTTCTTCTAATTCTCTAATCCTTTTCTGTTCAGGTGTTTCGTTCGGATTAGTAGCCTTAGAAACTGCATCGTCAATTAATTTCTGAAGATGATTCGACTTCCAAGTATCTAGACCTTTCGTATAATACTGATCCAATTTCGGTTGAAGAAGTCTCTTACCTTCATCTGTGTCTAGGAAAGTCTTTACTCCTTCAGGTGTTACTTGAGATAACCCCTGTAAGTATGCTTTAACTTCCTCGTTATTTTTTTGCTCCTCTAGGAACGTTTTTACTGCTTGTAAATCCATTTTTATTCCTCCTTAACCCTTTATGTACGAGCCATAAAGTGTTGTGATATGTGTTGTTTGTGTATTCTATCCCCACTAAATACACTCTTCTGTCCCTAATCCTATACAGAAATCCCATAATAAAAAGCCACTCCAAAATGAAGTGACTTAATAAATATTTTCATCTAACCATTCATCAAATGGCTCAAAACTATCGTTGTAATAAATTTCTTCAATTGTATTTATTAATATCGGTAACCACATAGACCTACATCTTATGTGTGCTGGAAGAAAAGGTTTATTAGGATCATCCAGTCTATACCTCCTTCCATCATGTCCCCTACAAAATTCAGTAGTACGATTATCAAGGACTGCTGAGAATTCAACACCTTCAACAATTTTACTGTCTCTAAATATGTCTTCTTCTGCTGCCCCAATAATCCTAGAACCTTCAGTAATCAGTAAAGATGTAGAATAGCTGTAATGTAGCCCAAATTGCTTTTCAACTTTAGAAGCAACTAAATCCATAGTTTCACCTTTACGAACAGAATCTGCAAAATCAGTTCGCAATTTATTAGCCAATGACAAATGATTATTACGAATTCTTTCATCAAAAATAATTCCATTCCAATTCATTTTTACAATAGATTCTATTAATTCATCTTTTAATATCTTAAAATTAACTCTAATACCTAGTACTTTTTCAAAAGTGTAAGCTACTTGAAAATATGTCCTAGAATATAAAAGCATAAAGATTAAAGTAGTAATGGCTATTTCTTCCTTAATTGAACTCTCTGCTTCTTCTTTAAGAAATTTCTCGATTGAATCTAATCTATTGTATTTTAACAAATCAGCATATTCTATTTTTCCTTCTTTACCGAGCTTAATGAATAAGTTATTAAAGTAATTTATCGTTTTATCCTTAGATTGCATGTAGGACTTCAATACTTCAAGATGTCCTTTTTCACTTTCTTCAAATAATCCATTAATAACTTCAATTAGTTCCTCAGTGAGTTTCTTCATTTAATGCACCATTTTGCTTTTTCAGATGTTCATCTAGTGTAAGCAATCCCATTGCATCACGTTCTCTAAGCAATTTCTGTATTGTACCCTGTGGGTTAGTCACACGAGGAAGGTAAGAAATTAAATCCTCAAGAGGAAGCATATCCTTTAACTGTACAATCATAGAGGCTACTGCAACCTCATCTACTGGTACGTTTCTTGTAAAGGAAATTGATATGTCTTTATAACAATAATCTTTTGATTCAGCAATCTTTAGCCACTCACAGAATAACTTGAATCTCTTCATTAGAGCTTTCTCAAATATTGATTCTTTAATGGCTGAGAGGTTTTCTAACTCTTGCAACTTTAAACGAATACTTACACCACTCGTATTACTCATGAAGTTTTCATTTAAATTTACAGTATTTGTTTGAATATAGAATTCATCTTGCCATTGTTTAATCATATCGGTAAAGAAAGCATTGTTAACATCTTTGATTGACCAATATACCTTACTTCCTACTGGTGTCAATAAGATTCCATTTTGTTTCATTTTAATTGCTTCGTCTAAATCTAATTCTGCATTCTCAATTACTAAATATGCTGAACGATGATCAAGCATTTCGTTTGCTGCTGAACTATTTACAGCATTATAGAGATCATTAATCCTTATAATTCCATCAAAGGCAGAACGCTTTGAATCATTATTAGCTACTTCATTAACAGGACAAACACTAAATAAATGTCTCTTTTTCATCAATTGAGTTAAATGTTTATCTTTTAAAATGTATTTAGTTAAGTTTTTGTCATCCCAGACGTCTACATGGGTTGAATCATC
>NZ_JBALOW010000081.1:0-2482 GCF_036965085.1 Bacillus sp. JJ1532 | reverse complement strand
GTGATAAAGTATTACTTAATATTCCTTTATATATCTAGCTTTTTTGTAAAAACAACTGTCTTTTTGGGAGAGACATTTGTTTTTAGGAAAGCGACAAACAGGAACTGAATACGTAAGGGGGCCTTGATTATGTCAAGCAAAACATTAGATGCTTTTTTAAAGGAAAACCTAGAAGAGTTAAGAGGTAAGGGACTGTATAATGTTATCGATCCGTTAGAAAGTCCAAACGGACCAATTATTAAGATTAATGGCAGAGAGCTGATAAATCTATCTTCCAATAACTATTTAGGGTTAGCTACTGATGAGCGATTAAAGGAAGCCGCTACAAAAGCAATTAATAAATACGGGGTTGGAGCGGGAGCTGTTCGGACGATTAACGGAACATTGGCCCTGCATGTAAAGCTAGAAGAAAAACTAGCTGAATTTAAACATACAGAGGCTGCTATTGCGTATCAATCTGGCTTCAATTGTAATATGGCTGCTATCTCAGCTGTTATGGACAAAAATGACGCAATTTTTTCCGATGAATTGAATCATGCTTCTATCATTGATGGCTGCCGGTTATCAAGAGCAAAGATCATCCGTTTTAACCATTCTGACATGGAAGATTTAAGAGCAAAAGCAAAAGAGGCGAAGGAATCTGGCTTATACAATAAAATCATGGTCATTACAGATGGCGTTTTCTCAATGGATGGAGATATCGCCAAGCTTCCTGAAATTGTGAAAATCGCAGAAGAATTCGACCTGATTACTTATGTAGATGATGCTCACGGATCAGGAGTTTTAGGTGATGGTGCAGGAACTGTCAAGCATTTCGGGCTTTCTGATAAAATTGATTTTCAAATCGGTACTCTCTCAAAAGCAATTGGTGTTGTTGGCGGATACGTTGCCGGAAAACAAGAGCTAATAGATTGGTTAAAAGTAAGAAGCAGACCATTCTTATTCTCTACATCGTTAACTCCGGCAGATGTGGCTGCAAGTATAAAGGCAATTGAAATATTAATGGAAAGTACTGAATTGAATGAGAAGCTTTGGAAGAATGCTAATTATTTAAAAACTGGCTTAAAGAACTTAGGCTTTGATATTGGTGATAGTGAAACTCCGATCACGCCTTGTATTATTGGCGATGAAGTAAAGACACAAGAGTTCAGCAGAAAGTTGAACGAGGCGGGCGTTTATGCGAAGTCAATCGTGTTCCCGACTGTTCCGCAGGGCACTGGAAGGGTTAGAAATATGCCAACAGCAGCACATACGAAGGAAATGCTTGATCAGGCTATTGCAATATATGAACAAGTAGGGAAAGAAATGGGTGTAATTTAATTAATTTGCCCCTCATTCAACATTTTTGAAGAATGGCAATGGAGACGGGAATTTTCACAGAGGAAGGTTTGGTTATTAAATGAAAAAGGTTTTTATTACAGGGGCTTTAGGTCAAATTGGATCTGAGTTAACGTTGAAACTTAGAGATATTTATGGAGCAGACAATGTAATTGCCACAGATATAAGAAAAAATGATTCAGAGGCTGCACTTTCTGGTCCTTTTGAAGTTGTAGATGTAACAGACACGAAAACGATGATTGAAATGGCTAAGAAGTATCAAGTGGATACTATTATTCATATGGCTGCCTTACTTTCGGCTACCGCTGAAAAAAATCCGGTATTCGCTTGGAATTTAAATATGGGCGGGCTCATGAATGCTTTAGAAACAGCGCGTGAGTTAAATTGCAAATTTTTCACTCCTAGCTCAATCGGTGCCTTTGGTCCATCTACACCAAAGGATAACACCCCTCAAGACACTATTCAGCGTCCTACGACTATGTACGGTGTAAATAAAGTGGCGGGAGAATTACTTGCAGATTATTACTATTATAAATTTGGCGTTGATACAAGAGGTTTGAGATTTCCAGGATTAATCTCACATGTGACCCCTCCTGGAGGCGGTACAACCGATTACGCTGTTGAAATTTACTATGAAGCAATCAAAAATAAACACTATACTTCCTATATTGCGGAAGGAACCTATATGGATATGATGTATATGCCTGATGCATTAAATGCAATTGTAGATCTGATGGAGGCAGATGCTTCAAAATTAAAGCATCGAAATTCATTTAATGTGACAGCAATGAGCTTTGAACCGGAACAAATCGCTGCAGAAATTAGAAAGTCCATACCAGAGTTTAACATGGATTATCAGGTGGATCCTGTTCGTCAAAAGATTGCGGACAGCTGGCCAAATTCGCTTGATGCCACAGCTGCAATAGAAGAGTGGGGCTTTAAGGCAGAATATGATCTTGCAAAAATGACAGCAGATATGTTAGAAAAGCTACGTAAATAATTTAAATTGCAAACCAAAAGGCAGCAAATAAAGCTGCCTTTTTTATATATGTTAGGAAAGGTTAAATTGAAGTGCATAATCATAATATTAATTTGAATACTATTCTAAATTAGATTCGGAATATTTTTTATTATAATATTATTC
>NZ_JBALOW010000080.1:0-27469 GCF_036965085.1 Bacillus sp. JJ1532 | reverse complement strand
GGCAAAGTATACTTTGCCTGCATGATCAGCCTATATAATAGAAGAAACTAGATTTAGCTCATACTCATTTCGAGTTCTTCAATTCTCTTTTCTAAATATTTTCGATCCTTTTGTGCATGGAACGTTTCTGCTTTTTCGAGAATAATCGTAGTATTGTATTCCGGAATTTCCGCATACTTCTCATACACGCCCTTAGGAAGCAGTACATTGCCTTCTGGCCAGAATACAGCGATATTACCTGATTTCACATCTTCAAATTTCGCTCTTCCCTGGTAAGTGCCGTAATTATTAAATGCAACGATAGCATCTCCTTCTTGAATATTAAGTTTCTCTGCATCGTCTGCATTCATTAAAATATCATAGCGATCTGCCCCATTGAAAGGATCTATTTCACTATAAACCATCGAATTGAATTGTTTTCCGCGTCTTGTTGTCACATAGAACTGGCCTTCCGTTTTCCGCAGCTCAGGAATTTCAATGGCCAGCAGGTTTCCTTTGCCATCAGGAGTAGGACAAACCCCGCCCTCGCATAACCAGGCTCCTCCCCATTGGAACACATCTCCCTTGTTTTTCAAATGCTGGATGCCATCATAATTTCTATTGGCTATAGAAATTTCATCACGAATTTCATCTGCATGTTTAAATTCAATTAGATGCTTTTTATCAGGATATACTCTTGATGCGAGGTCAACATAAATTTCCCATTCTGGTCTAGCTTCCTCAATTCTTGGCCCTTTAATCTCTGGACTAAAATATACCATTCTTTCTGTACTTGTGGATGTACCTCCACCAGGCTGCTCATATCGCGTCATCGCAGGTAATATAATGACCTCTTCTTTTGCATCCACTAGGGTAGATGTATTAAAAATGATATCCTGATGGACCCGCAGTTCAACATTTTCAAGAACCTCCTGAATAAAATGAGGATCTGGCATTGTTTCGAGGAAGTTTCCTCCACTTGTAAAAAAGAGCTTAACTTTTCTCGGATGATTCTCCGGCAGCATGATATTTTCCAATGTTTGACCTACTGTATCCCCCTGCCATCTAGGAACCGGGAATCCCCATAAATATTCCATGCGTTTTGCATTGAGCTCATCAAAATCACTTCCTGGAAGTACAAACGGGTCAGCTCCCATTTCACCTGATCCTTGCACCCCGCTATGTCCGCGGATTGGCATAACACCGCAATGCTCTCTTCCAATAAAGCCGCGAAGCATGGCAAGATTAGCCACTTGTGAAATATTATCCGTTGCAAAGCGATGTTGTGTTAATCCCATACTCCAAATGAAAACACCGGATTTTGATTTGGCCAGCAGCTCGGCAAACTCATACATTCTTTCCTTCGTTAACCCAGATGACTTTTCAAGCAGTTCCCAATCTTGATTCTTGAGATGGTCTTTTAACTCAGAAAAACCATTTGTATGCTCGTTGACAAAATCATGGTCAATCGCAGAGCCCGGAACTTTTTCCTCCATTTCAAACCAGTGCTTCATCACACCATTCATAAAGGCAATATCTCCGCCAATATTAACTTGATACACATCATCGACAATTTGTGTACCAAACAGTGCACTTTCCGGAATCGAAGGAATCCAGTAATTTTCCATTGCTGGCTCTCGATATGGGTTAATCATAATAATTTTTGTTCCCGCTTTTTTAGCTGCATACATATATTTAGTGGAGACAGGCTGATTATTTGCTGCAACAGAGCCCCAGAATATTAATACATCGGTACCGATCCAATCTTTATAATTACAGCTAGATGCTCCAATACCCAATGACCGTTTTAATGCTGTTTTACTTGGCGAATGGCATATGCGGGAAGCGTTGTCGATATTATTTGTTCCTAGAAACCGAGCTACTTTCGCAGCTGTATAGTAAACTTCATTCGTAATTCCCCTAGCAGTTAAATAGAATGCAAGCTGTTTAGGATCAATTTGCTTTATTTTCGCTGCAATCCTGTCTAAAGCTTCGTCCCAAGATATTCTTGTAAACTTATTTTCTCCTTTTTTTCTCGATAGAGGGTATGGAATTCTTCCAAGCTTCCGAAGCTGTGTACTGTCTAATTCCTTCAATTTATCTATATTTTCAAGCAACTCCGGGTCAATGGCCGGCATCGTGTTCAAGCGAAGAACATTCAATCTTGTTGTACATAAATGAGGACCCGTTAAAGTTTGGTCATAAAGCCCAGATACACCAAGGGCACAACCATCACACACACCTTGTGTCAGAATCCGATAAGCATATCCTAAATTATCTTTATTATCCCATGCTACCTTCATCGTATCTCTAATATGGTGAGGCTTTATCTTCCCAAGCCCCATTGGCGCCTTGCCAGCCCACAAGGATGGCTTTAAGGAAGTATCTAATTTGATTGGTCCTGTATGCTTAGTTGAACTCATGACAATCTTCTCCTTTTTCATTCATGCTGAATAATGAATTTTTTAATGATCGTAATTCTAATATCTATTTAACAGTTTTTTTCACAAAAAATACAAAAACCACCAGACACAAAAATTACGCATGTGTTTGGTGGTTAGTCTTTAGCAGGGTCGCTACCAAGTGCCAACTTCCTATTGACTATTTAGTTTTATACATTTCTTCAATGTTTTTATCAAAAACAAACACCGACATCCCAAAATCTCTTTCGATATCGATATCTACAAATAGGTCGATGAGTTTGGATTGCAAAAATTCCTCCATCTCGATTGGCTGATTCTTCTTATACATATCCTTTACCATTTCAGTTCTTGCAGCGCGGACCATTTGTTTTCCATCATCTGCACTTACAATAAACTTCTCAACTGGGGAGAGGTTTCCCTCCATTTCACAAATAGCCCAGTTTTTGCAAAAGGTAGTTGTTACTTTACTTGGTCCCTTTCCCATATGCTTTTTTCGAAAGGATCGGACAAGATTGCTAAATTCTGCTTCATATTTATTCATCAATTTCAACCCTTTAATTCCAGTATAATATTATGTTTAAGAATCATTCTTGTTTGTAAATACTTTATTAATATGTTGAAAGATTGATCCTATTATCCTAAGTTAAACAATTATTTTCAAAATTGTCAAACCGCAACATTTCGTGTTTCTGCTTGTTTTTGTCTGAGTTTTTTAATATCGAGTCGAATAAGGAGTGAAATCGCTAAAGCAACAGCAAACATCCCAGTGAAAACCATAAGACTTTGAGAATAGGAACCTGTCGTTTCACGAACCCAAGATGCAAACATCGGACCTGCTAACCCTGCTGCTGCCCATGCTGTTAATATATATCCGTGAATAGCACCAAGTTGCTTCGTTCCAAATAAATCTCCAATATAGGCCGGAATGGCTGCGAAGCCTCCGCCATAGCAAGTATAAATAATAGCTAAGAGAATTTGGAAAATAAGCGGATTGCTTGTCATCGTAACTAATGGAAACGCAATCACTTGTATTAAGAAAAATGTTGTATATGTATTTGGCCTGCCAATAAAATCTGAAATCGATGCCCAGCCAATTCGTCCAAGTCCATTAAATGCTCCTAGTACTCCTACAAGTGCGGCTGCAGCGACTGCATTTAAACCAATGCTCTCCTGTGCAAGCGGTGATGCAGCAGAAATAATCGCAATACCGCAAGTAACATTTATAAATAACATCAGCCATAAATAATAGAATCTCTTTGTTTTAATCGCTTCATTCGCAGTTAATTGTGATAGATCCTCTTTAAGCGTTTTCGTGCCAGCCTTTATTTTATCTTGGAAACCAGCAGGAACCCAGCCTTGCTTAGGCGGTGCAAGATACAGAGATGATACCATCATGATAATAAAATACGAGACTCCAAGTATATAAAAGGTATTAGCAATCCCAACAGCATCAATTAAGCTTTGCATGATAGGGCTGCTAATAAGAGCTGCGAAGCCAAAGCCCATAATAGCTAGTCCTGTCGCTAATCCTCTCCGATCTGGAAACCATTTTACAAGTGTTGAAACAGGTGCAATATAGCCAACTCCAAGGCCTATTCCTCCAAGAACTCCATAAAAAATATACAATAATGGCAATGACTCTAAGTTGATAGCTAATCCTGACCCTGTGATTCCAACACCAAAAAACATCGCAGCAAGCATCCCAGCTCTTTTCGGCCCATGCTTTTCAACGAAATGGCCTAAGAAAGCGGCGGATAATCCTAGAAATAAAATAGCTAAACTAAATGTAAAACTCACATCAGTTAAATCCCATCCGAATTGATTAACAATTGGCTTTGTAAAAACACTCCATGCATAAACAGAACCGATAGAAATATGAATTCCTACCGCAGATGCTGCAATCAGCCATCTGTTTTTCGCTTTTTTCATCCTCTCAACACCCCGATTAATATTATTTTGCAAGCCAAAAACAAAACCGTCAATTCCTCCTTGTCTAATAAACATTAGGAGGGATTGACGGTTAGCTACCAGCAGGAACGCTACTATACACCAACAGTTAATCGCTTACATAAAATGCTGTAACAGATATTAACCGATGACAGGTTCGCTATCTCGAATCAATAATTGTTACAAGTTTGTGAACTTTTCTAAATATTAACATCTTTCCTATTGGTATTCAACCATTATTAAGTTTTTCACTATGTTAGATTTTTTTACTATTGCTATATGAAAATTTTATGCTACTATTTGGGTAATTAAGTTAAGTATGGGCGGGTGAATGAATATGGCAGGTCAAATCAGCAATAACAGCTGGATTTACAGGTACGAGAATGGCATTTTACAAGAGAAGATGGATGAGATCGTGACTGAACAGCCTTTGACAATCATGTTAAATGGACAAGAATTTGCGACAATGGTTTGTACACCGGAAAATCTTGAAGAATTAACAATTGGCTTCCTCGCTTCGGAAGGATTTATCCGACAACAGGATGAGATAAAAACCATTAACATTGACGAAAGCAAGGGAATTTCTTATGTGGATTTACATGTTCCAGTTACAACCAGTCATGAATTTCACTCAAAACGATTTATTGGATCTTGCTGCGGGAAAAGCCGCCAGTTTTATTTTCACAATGATGCTCGTACGGCTAAGACCTCTACCTCCAAGACTACGGTAACTCCAGCTCAATGTCTATCCATCATGAGACAGCTGCAGGACAGCAGTTTAACTTTCCAAGAAACTGGCGGAGTGCATAATGCTGCCCTTTTCTCAGGAGAGGATATGATTATTAGCAGAACTGATATCGGAAGGCATAATGCATTGGATAAAATTTACGGTTACTGTATCCAAAATAAAATATCTGTAAAAGATAAAATTATTGCCTTTAGCGGAAGAATCTCATCTGAAGTACTATTAAAGGCTGCAAAAATTGGTGTTGGAATTATTCTATCAAAATCAGCCCCTACTAATCTTGCTATTAAATTAGCAGAGGATTTAAATATTACCGCTGTTGGATTTATAAGAGGAAACTCATTTAACGTTTATTCTCATTCACATAGGATTATAGAGTAATAAAAAGGAGGCGATCATACTTGATTTTACAGGATAAAAGAAACAGGCCGCTTAGAGATTTGCGAATCTCAGTAACGGACAAGTGTAATTTTCGCTGTACCTACTGTATGCCTGCAGAAATTTTCGGGCCCGATTACCCCTTTTTGAAAAAAGAACAGCTGCTAGCATTTGAAGAGATAGAACGGTTAGTTAAGATTTTTGCTAAAGCCTTCGAAATAAAAAAAGTCAGGCTTACTGGTGGAGAGCCTTTAATGCGAAAATCATTGCCTGACCTTGTGGAGAAAATCGCGCGAATCGATGGTATTGATGATATCGCCATGACGACAAACGGAGTATTACTGCCGCAATATGCAATGAATTTGAAAAAAGCTGGCTTAAAACGAGTTTCCATCAGTCTTGATTCACTTGATGACCATTTGTTTGGAAAAATCAATGGCAGAGGGGTAAAAGTACAAGAAGTTTTAAATGGAATTGAGGCAGCATCTGAAGCTGGCTTAAAAATAAAAATTAATATGGTTGTAAAAAAAGGCGTCAATGACCAGGAAGTTATCCCAATGGCCAAATTTTTTAAAGAAAAAGGCCATATTTTACGATTTATTGAGTTTATGGATGTCGGAAATACGAACCAGTGGAATATGGAATCTGTTTTTTCTAAAAAACAAATTCTTGATTCTATTCATCGTGTCATGCCGATTGAACCAATTGCGCCGAATTATTTAGGTGAAGTAGCGTCAAGATTTAGGTACTCTGGCTCTGAACAGGAATTTGGAATCATTTCATCAGTTACAGAGGCTTTCTGCTCATCATGCAATCGGGCTAGACTTTCAGCTGAAGGCAAGCTCTATACTTGTTTATTTTCTGGTGTAGGACACGATCTGCGCACAATCCTGCGTTCTGAGGAAGATGATTCAAAATTAGAAAAAATGATTACAGACATTTGGACAATTCGTAATGATCGTTATTCCGAAGAGCGTGATAACCTCCTGCAGCAAAACAAAGGCAGAAAAAAGGTGGAAATGTCTCATATTGGGGGATAAATTTCTTCATAGGGGCTTGTATAGAAAGTCTGCATTTTGACTTCTGGACAGCCCCAAAAACTGGATTAATTATTCAAGTATGGACTAAGAATGCGTATGGCTTCATTCAATTTTTCCGCGTTCTTTTTATACATATTTTTGGCATCGGGTGAATCTGTTTCCAATTCAAATATTTCTAAATCCGCTTGACATTTTTTAAGCATCGCCATCAATAACGGCCTTGTTTGTGGAGATGGCTGTTTCATTTTATCATCATAGAGATCAACAGTTAAATCACCATAAGAGTCAATCTGTCCATAAAAGACATTATCCATTGTGACCTCAAGTTTATCCAATTCGTCAAAAAGCCACTTCCGGGATTTTCCTGCAGAAGCCAAAGAATCATGTACAATATGTCCGTCACGAATCACTGTTTGCGGTACTTTATCATTTGCTACTTTAAGGTTGAGATCTTTAGGAGTTAACGGTCTGTTTTCTTTTTTCAATAAGATGCTTAAATCACCTGTTGGTTCTAATACAGCAAACTCTACATCTGCTAAATTAAATACATCTTTTTTGCGCAGAAGGGTTGTAAGCTCATCTGTGGAGTATTTTTCCTTTTTTAAATTATCCTCCATTATTTTTCCATCTTTAATAAATATAGTTCCTTTACCTTCAACAAAGTCACGAAATGAATTGCTTTTTAATGAAATAAATCCAACAGCGATCGTCACTAATCCAAAAATGGCTATAGCTAATATTCCATGCCCCATATTGCTATTAAGCCCCATAATAACTTCGCCCGCAATACTTCCTATTGTTATGCCAGACACATATTCAAAAAAGGAAATTTGAGAAATTTGTTTTTTTCCTAACATCTTGGTCATTATGAATAATACAAAAAGAAATAAAAAAGACCGAATGATAATATGACTCCATTCTGACATTTTGTCACCTCTTCCTTATTTATCCCTTATACTGCGGTTCTTCTAACATCATTTCATTTACCCGAAGCTGGAGGTCTTTTTTTATATCGTTCATCATATTCATCATTTCGTGAAAAGTCCTCTGTGCCTCTGGATCGTGCGAATTCAGTGCCAGAATGGAAAGCTGAGCCTCGATTCCCTTAATGGTGGACAGGCTTTGTTTAACATTCGAAATAATAGTCATGACATTTACTCCCCATCTATAAATGATGAAAAGGTTGGCTATAAGCCAACCAGGATAAAGCTATTGATTATACTGCGGTTCTTCTGCAAGAATTTGCTGCAAACGAGGCTCTACAGAGTCAATGACTGACTGTGTTTGCTGTGCACAAGTTTGGTATAGCTGCTTAGCCTGTTGATTATCTGTTGCTAATGCAAATCCTTCAAAACTCGCTTGAGCACTTTTTAAACCTGCTATCGCTTGTTTAACCTGTGTGCCAACTGTCATACTTTTCCCTCTTTTCTATGAAAAATGACTTACAATAGGTATTATTTCTTAATTCCTGATCTTTATATATAATAATTTCTGGTAAATTTAGTACTTAAAATAGCCTAGATTTCACTGAGATATATTATAGATGTGATTTAAATCAATACATCATTAATTGATATTGATTATCATTAATATGAAAGAACATATCTCTAATTGGAGGTCATATAAATGGAAAAGAAATCGATCACAGGTGCAATAGAATTTAGCGAAGAAAAGTTTACTAAAAGGATTATTTTTCGCGAGGGCGAAAGCACAGTATTCGTCTTAAATTTCATGCCTGGTCAGAAACTTCCTGCACATAAGCATCCAGGAACTAATGTGTATTTAATGGTCCTTCAAGGTAACGGGACACTCATCATTAATGGAGAACCATTCGAGGTTGCGGAAAAAGATGTCATTCGGGCAGATGGCGAAGAAGAATTCGCTTTTACAAACAGCGGAAATGAAAATGTTAGCCTTTATGTCATGTTAAATAAAATTCCTGATGAACGTTATGCGCAAAACTTTTAAATTAAAACATTATTAGTTAGCAATATGCCGCCTTATCCATAATGCTGGTAATCAACAATGTATTCAAAAAAAAGCTTTCCTATCTGGACTTAGTCCATTATAGAAAAGCTTTTTTGCCATTATAATGGCAACAACTGTATTTGAGAATGGTTTTTGATTTCTTCAATCATCTGAACCCACTCTTGTGGCTTATTAGACAGTACTGAATAATATGTCGTTAAAAAGTCTGAAACTAATCGTGCCGGAATTTCGGAAACATTGTCATCCATCGGCATGAAACAAAAATCGAGACCTTTAACGGCTTCTCCATCATTTTTCCAAGAAGGATGTACATAAGATAAATCAAGGCGCTTATACCCGAGATGCGATAAGACTTCACGGCGAACAAATGGATTCATTGGCTTTACTCCGCCAAATTCATGATCATCAAGCTGATAAGGATCATAGATTTCTGCAAACATGCCAAACAATTCTTTGCCATTTGCTTTTGCTAATTCATTCAAGTCTTTTTCCCTATTTTGTGCTAAGAAACGGCCTAGGCTAAGCCCTGGACGGCCAATAATAGTAAAATCGGTCATAGCAATATTCCAATCAGAATAGTACCTATATTCTGTTGCACCAACTACCTCATTCTGATGTACAGCAACAAACACTCTTATACCCGGATCTTCTAATGGTTCCTTCCACAATTCATATTCCAGCACCTCTTCAGGAGGAAATACCTCTTTCATTAAATCATGCATTTTGACAAACAATGGATCTT
Organism: Bacillus sp. JJ1532; assembly: GCF_036965085.1. Taxonomy (NCBI): domain Bacteria; kingdom Bacillati; phylum Bacillota; class Bacilli; order Caryophanales; family Bacillaceae; genus Bacillus; species Bacillus sp. JJ1532. The sequence goes on along the minus strand of NZ_JBALOW010000080.1, from coordinate 18,226 downwards.
CAATGCTCGTTATTCTTCTATATTCCATTTAATCTTTCTCCTCTCTATATAAATTTCTCCTCGGAGAAATTACACCCAGATTTTTATCCTTGCTGAAAAAAGTTAAAGGGGTTTTTCCACTCCATCAAAACGGCATGATGAAGAGATTCTTCATCTTCTAAGTAGTTTTCGATGATAGCAATCGGTGTTCTGCCTGATCGCAAAAGAAAGGAAATAACGGGATCACGCAGAACTCCTTTGACCACAGCATCAATATATTCACTTGGTGACATAGTCTCTGCCACTTTGTGATACCCTGGCATTCTTCCGCCGCCAAGCAAACGATCAAGGCCAAGCTGAACGACTACTTGATACATCGATTGCATCAACATTTTTCCTAGCCCCAGCTTACGGTACTTTGGTCTAACACTTATGTCAACAATATAAAGAGTGTTTCCGTTCGGGTCATGATTGCGAATATATCCGCTATCCGTTACCTCTTCCCATTTATGTGATGGATGTTTCGGATCAAAATGAACACAAACCCCAGTTAATGATCCAGCCAATTGGCCATTTACCTCTACACAAAGCGCCCCTTCAGGAAATAAAGTAACATGATATTGCAATTGTTCTTTATTCCACCATAATTCTGAAGGAAAAGGGGGCGGAAAGCATTCCGCTTGAATTTGGATCAGCTCATCAAAGTCAGACTCCGTGTAATTCCGTATAATAATAGGGACTGGTTTTTCCTGATCAAAGGCATAAAATTCGCTGCGATAAGCCATTTTCATCCCTCTTTACCATTTATTTTTCCCAATCCGGATATAGATCGACACGTCGATCACGCCAAGTTGTAACTGAACCTCTTTCTCTGACTTCATGTAACAGTGTTAAATCTAGATCCGCTGTAACAATCATATCATCATTGATTTCCCCTTCGACCATAATTCCTTTTGGAGGAAATGGGACATCATTTGGAGTAATAACAGCTGCTTGGCCAAAATTCCCCCGCATGAAATCAACAGTCGGAAGGGAACCGACAGTCCCTGTTACGACAACATACACTTGATTCTCAATTGCGCGTGCATGGCATGTATAACGAACGCGATGGAAGCCGTGACGGTCATCTGTACAAGATGGACAGAATATGACATCTGCCCCCTTAGCTTTTGCCATCCTAACGATTTCCGGAAATTCAATGTCATAGCATGTCAATATGGCAATTCGCCCTTTATCCGTGTCAAAAACCTCAAGCCCCTCACCTGCAGACATGTTCCATTCTTCTACTTCCGTTGGGGTAATATGCAATTTAGCCTGCTCAACAATCCGGCCGTCCGGGTAAAACATATGTGCCACATTGTATAAACGGCCTTCCTTTTCTATCACATGTGTACCGGCTATAATATGTGTATTCGTTTCTTTAGCGAATTTTGTAAAAAGATTCTTATATTGTTCTGTAAAGTCAGGAAGTTCATTAATCGTTAAACTTGTTCCTTGCTCATTCCCAATCGATAAAAGCTGGGTAGTAAAAAATTCAGGAAACAAAATAAATTCCGATCCAAACTCCTGTGCTGTTTTAATATAATGTTCACACTGCTTCGCAAAATCCTCAAATGAATGAATCGTATGCAGATGATACTGCACCGCAGAAACTCGTAGTTTCAATGTCATCCCCCTTATCATTTAATAATAGAGATGAGTTGTTAACTCAATCTTTATTGATTATCAGATATTTCACAAAAAATAACAATAGTCATTTTAAAAGTTTTCATTTTCCGCAGAAAAAGCGCTGCTATAAGAAGCAACGCTCTTGGTTTTATTATTTTACAATGAAATCTTTCTGTTAATCAAGATGCGGCTCCATACCAGCACTGACTATTTTGAATTCCAATTCACCTGTATTTTCGATTAAAAAGTACATTTTATTTTGCCCGCTTTTCAATTGGCCCTTATATCCCTTTTCCAATTCTGCATGGAAGGATACGACAAATTCAACTTGAGTTTTCGATCTAACACGCTCTTCTAACGTTTTCATTTCAATTTTCTTTATCCCTTTTTTAAATGCTTCAGTGTTAAAGTCCCCATACAAGAATTGTTCTGCAGCTTGGGTATGATCCACAAGCAGGAATTTAAAAAAGATAAAGGCCGGATTGATATTGCCTGGAATATCTAAATTCACAGGCATATATGGTCTTTCACTAATTTTCCACCCTTTGCCTTGCAAATAGATAACCTCAGTATGAAATGCTTCTGTTTCATTTAACTCGCCTACCGGAACCTCTAACTTATATGTTCTTTTCTTGTCATCCTTTTCTAAGAAAAGAGCCTTTGCTTTATCCCATTGCAACAGAGATCCCCCATCGGCTTCTGGCTGTGCCATCTTTCCTTTATGCTCGATTATTCCCCGTTCCTCGATAAACTGATTAGCCTGTGACTTAGTCAATGTGCTAGTCAAGTATTTCATGAGCTTTTTCTTTGTGCCAATGTCACTAGATAAATACCGGTATGGCATATTTTCATATTGAAATGATTGGTATTCACCCTTTTTATAGTTCCCGCCACTTTGAATATACGTTTCACTTTTCTTCCATTTACTTACTAAAGATACTACCTGTTTTTCAGTTATCGCCTTTTCCTGCTTCACATTTTGAACAATTTTATTTGGCTGCTCTTTGGCCATTGCTCCTTCTGTTAAAGTAAATACTGGTAAACTTAATATCGTTACGGCAAGCCCTGAATATAACCATTTTTTTGCTTTCATTTTGAATTCCTCCATTAACTCGTTTTGCTTTGTTTCTAACTGAATTGTACCCCAGCACCGAGTTTAAGGATTTACGAAATGGTTAAAAAAGAGTTCTATTTTGGTAACAGAAATTATAGTGATCTTACACTTGCCTGAATTTAATTTTTAGTATGATCTGGTTTAATACTTCCGAAATCACAAGTCCAGCAGCAATCGCACCTGAAATCATGAAGGCCTTTGCCGCTAACTGTATGGCGACATTATAATCGTTAACAACAAAATGACGCATCGCATTATAAGCAATTCCACCTGGGACAAGAGGGATAATTCCAGATATACTAAAAATGATAATCGGCGTTTTATACATTTTTGCGAAGATTTGACTGATAACCGCAACCATGAAAGCAGCAATAAATGATGCAATAACCGCATCAAAGTCATATTCTACAAGAGAAAAATATACAATCCACCCGACCATCCCAACAAGCCCGCATTTAATAAGGGACTTTCTCGGCGCGTTAAATAATATGGCGAAAGAAGCTGTAGCAACAAAGCTTGTGATTAAATGTACAATCATCATTTCTCATCCCCATCATTCTTTCTAAAAAAATGCGACAACGACCGCCACTCCTGTTCCGATTGCACAAGCGGTAAAAAATGCTTCCGCTCCCTTAGACAAGCCTGCCACTAAATGCCCGGCCATAAGATCTCGGATTGCATTTGTGATTAATAAACCCGGAACTAGCGGCATAACAGATCCAATAATAATTTTGTCTAGCTGTGTCCCTATTCCTGTCCGTACAAAAAAATAGGCACTTAACCCAATAATAAAAGCAGCTAAAAACTCCGAAAAAAACTTAATTTTCACTAGACGATGTATATAAATAAAACAAATAAATCCTAAACCGCCACTGATGATAGCTGGTAAAAAATCACTCCATTTTCCTAAATACATCAATAGAAAGCACCCGCTGGAAATAGATGCTGCAAGAATTTGCTGATATATAGGAAATGTGAAATTAGCCTTTTCAATTTCATTAAGCTTTATAAAGGCTTCTTTAATGTCCATTTCACCACTGCTTATTTTTCTTGAAATCCCATTAACTAAAGTAACTTTATATAGATCTGTTGTTCGCTCGGATATTCGAATGAGCTTTGCAGGCTCTGTTCCATCAATCGAAAAGATAATACCAGTTGGCACGACATAGCTATGAGAATGGGGAATGCCCAACGCTGCGGCAATTCTTGACATCGTATCCTCCACCCGATACGTTTCTCCGCCGCATTGCAGCATAATTTTTCCTGCAAGCAGACATAAATCAATCACTTCAAATGTTTGAGGAAATTTATTTTCCAACCTTATCCCTCCTTATGCTAAAACGATAGGCTGTTACCCTAATATTTTATTATTACAGATCATAATGCTTTAATAATATAAGGTCAAAATTAATATTATGCAACAGTTCTTCCATTTTATATTGTAAAGGTTTTATTAATTTCTTGTTCACCTTAAATCTATCGCATTTTATTTTGCTATGATGAAGAAGATTTCATTTGAAGGAGAATAATCGTGAACCAAAATATTAGAAAAAACAACTTTACATCTTTACTTGAAATTCTTTTTATTTCCATGAAGCTAGGGTTAACCTCATTTGGCGGTCCCGTTGCACACCTTGGATATTTTCATCAGGAATATGTGAAAAGACGAAAGTGGCTGGATGAAAAAAGCTATGCTGATTTAGTTGCACTATGCCAATTTCTTCCTGGGCCTGCGAGCAGTCAGGTTGGCATTGGCATTGGGGTTATTCGCGGCGGATTGATGGGCGGAATTTTAGCCTTTCTTGGATTTACATTGCCTTCTGTCTTTGCCTTAATTTTGTTTGCCCAACTGCTTAGTATTCAAGAAATTGGGGCTTCCTCTTGGATTCATGGGCTAAAAATTGTAGCAGTCGTGGTAGTCGCCCACGCCATCCTCGGAATGGCCCAAAAGCTAGCACCTGATTTAAAAAGAAAGACCATTGCCTTGTTTGCCATTGTTGCGACCCTTTTCTGGCAAACTGCCTTTTCACAAATCGGCATTATACTATTATCTGGTGTTTTAGGCTACCTATTTTATAAAAACTCTATTGATCAAATAGAGAAACAAAATCATTTTCCACTTTCAAAACGATTAGCTTTCGGATGCCTTCTAATATTCGTTTTACTGCTAATCGGGTTACCTGTACTAAGAGAGATGACTAATCTAGACTGGGTTGCCTTATTTGACAGCTTCTACCGTTCTGGTTCTCTCGTATTTGGCGGGGGGCATGTCGTGTTGCCTCTGCTTGAGCGAGAATTTGTGCCGACAGGATGGCTAAGTGAAGAAGCATTTCTAGCTGGATATGGAGCAACACAAGCTGTACCTGGGCCTTTATTTACATTCGCTGCCTATATTGGTGCTATTATTAACGGCTGGCAAGGTGGTTTGCTTGCAACTTTTGCGATTTTTTTACCCGCTTTTTTGCTTATTTTAGGAACATTGCCATTCTGGAACGAGCTTCGTTCAAATCCAAAAATTACAGGGGCTTTAATGGGTGTAAATGCTGCGGTAGTTGGTATCTTAGTGGCTGCATTCTATCATCCTATTTGGACGGGTTCGATTTTAGCACCTAAAGATTTCGCATTCGCCGTCATCCTTTTTAGTATGCTTACTTATTGGAAACTTCCGCCATGGGTTATTGTTTTAACTGGAGCGGCGGGCGGAATATTGCAAGATTATATCTGACAGAAAAGGCTGCCAAATTGGCAGCCTTTTTATAATGGGATCTCCAAAATAACTTTCGTTCCCTTGCCTTTTACAGAATGGATCGTCATTGTACCGCTCACTGCACGCGCCCTATCCTCCATACTGAAAAGTCCAACTCCACGTGATATTTGATCCACATCAAATCCTATTCCCTTATCCTCAATCACTACTCTGATTCCATCATCCATTTTTCGAATGATCACTGACGCCTCATCTGTTTCTGCGTATTTCCGAATATTCGTCAGACTTTCTTGTATAATGCGATAGATAGAAATTTCCGTACTAGGACTAAGACGGCTATTTAAATAACAATCAAAATGTACATTGATAAGATAATTTTCTGAAAACCTCACTAAATAAGAGCGTATTGCCGGAATTAGCCCAAGATCATCAAGTACGGACGGTCTCAGCTCCCATGAAAGATCACGAAGGTCTTCAATAATTTCCCTCGCTTCATCTTGCATTTGTTCCAGTAAAGGATGTTCCATTTCTGCCTGCAGCCTGTTTATCGTAATTAAATGGCTATATAAATTTTGTCCCACCCCATCATGCAGCTCTCTAGATAATCTTTTTCTTTCCTCTTCTTGAATATCAATTATCTTTGTCATCATATTTTGGAGCTCATCTTCTATCTGCTTTCTGTTTGTAATTTCATGCCGAATCGCTAAATATTGATAGGGTTTGCCGTTTTCACCAAGGAAAGGAACAATGGTCGTATCCACCCAGTAAAAGGTACCATCCTTTGCCTGATTCCTTATTTCACCCTTCCATACTTCCCCTGAAGAAATGGTCCGCCAAAGCTCAGTGAAAAACTCCTTAGAATGATAATTTGAGTTTATGATTCGATGATCTTGCCCAATAAGCTCCTCAGCAGAATACTTAGATACTTCGCAGAATTTCTGATTGACATATGTAATAATACCTTTATGATTAGTAAATGCGACAATCGTTGACTCATCTAATGCAAATTGTAAATCGACAAGCTCATGAAGATAATAAGATTGCTGTTTATTAATTCTGGAATGATCCATAGCATGATGAAAAATAACAAGATAAAATTTTTCCTGATTTAAAGAAAAACTGTTCACCCTGAATATAAGGGAAATTCTTTGACCTTCCAAACGCTCTCCCTTTTGATGAATAACAACACCTTCATTAATTTCCCTTAAGTTCGTTTCAGGGAATAATACATTAAAATTAATTCCGACCATTTCACTTTCTGGATATCCAAAGCTTTCACAGGCTTTATTATTGGCGTACGAAATGGCGCCTGATTCGTTGACGAGAATAGTCGCTTCATTCGAATCAGGAGCAGGTAAATTTCGGTTCATTATTAACCTCCTGTGGGCTACTAAAACAAACTTTCAAAAGCTTTTGCAGCTTGTTTAACTGTTAATTGTTCCTTTTCCGTTAGAGGGGTATTTGACCGTCTCCCTACTAATAACACACCTTTCGGAACACTTTTTATAAATAGAGGGACTGCGAATGCAAATACTAGCTTTTCAGCCAGCATGATCGGATATTCAAGTGCCTTGCCCGTAATCTCTTCTGGGAAATTTTTTATCGTGATTGGACTTCCTGTAGAAATCACTTTACCAGCGATTCCTTTTCCATAGCGAACAGTAATTCTCTTATACTTCTCATTACTGTTGCCGGCTGCAGAATGCCAACTAACATCAGGTCCCTCCTGATTTTGCAAAGCCAGTCCAACAAAATCCACATTCATAGTTGTTAATATTTTTTCACATTGATTTGCAATTTCCACTGAGTTTATCAAGGTTTTGACCATCCCTTAAATTCCATATCCTAATAACCCCTTTTTCAAAGCAAATTCAACTAGCTCTGGCCTTGTTTTCATTTGTAGCTTCTCCATTAAGTTGCTCTTATGTGTTTCGACTGTTTTCACACTAATTACTAGCTGTTCTGCAATCTCTTTATTAGAAAATCCTTTGGCAATAAAGGTAAGCACTTCCTTTTCTCGATCAGACAACAGGTTAAATGTATCTGTATTCCCTTGTTTAACTCCGAAAAGGTACTCCTCCATTACTCTTTTCGTCGCTGATGGATGCAAATATGCGTTGCCATTAGCAACTGAACGAATGGCTGACAGCAGTTCATCATGTGGGGCACTTTTCAATATGCAGCCAGAAGCTCCTGCTTGGATAGCTCTAAATAAATACTCTTCATCATCATGCATAGTAAGAATAAGGATTGCTGTATCTGGCAATAATTTTTTCAATTCAGAAGTAGCCGATAATCCATCTCTTCCATGTGGCATGCTTAAATCCATGACCACAACATTTGGATTAAGCTCAAGTGATTTTTGGATCCCTTCATTTCCCTCGGATGCTTCACCGACAACTTCTATGTCCGGATGATTATTTAAAAGCATTTTTAATCCCATTCTAACAACGGCATGATCATCACAAAGAAGAATTTTAATCAAGTCATCTCCCCCATTCGTTTTTTTCTATGTAATCCATTATATAAAAATTTACAGCAGACTCCTAGTTTAGTGTGCTAAATATACAATAAGGGATTGCATACCGCAAATCCCCTAAGTGTTTGTTTCATATTATATTGGCAACTGAAGTTCAATCAGTGTACCTTCCCCTATTTTTGAAGAAAGAAACCATTGTCCGCCAATTAAATGCATCCGCTCCTGCATGGCGGCTAGGCCGGTCGATTGATGCATCCCTTTTTCCATATCAAAGCCTTTTCCAGCATCTTTAATAAAGATTCGCAAATGGCTTTGCTCCCATATAAAGGTTACCTCCGCATTTACTGTATCCGCATATCTGGCAATATTGGCTAAGGCCTCCTGACAAACTCGGAATAATGTAATCCTTTCCTTTTCATTCAGAGAGACCTCTTCACCCATACTCACTAAATGTACTTCGATCCCGTAGGTGGAAGTATAAAGCTTTAAATAGCTTTTCATTGCCGGCAGAAGTCCAAGCGTCGTTAAGGTAGGAGGGTGTAATTCAACCGAAAGCAGCCTAATCTCTTGAATCGTTCTTTCTAGTAATTCAGCCATGCTGCCGACATAGCCTTTCATCGTATCTTCTTCAACAGCTGATTGAATGAATTGCATACCTGTGTAAAGACTATACAAATTTTGCCCAACACCTTCGTGAAGTTCAATGGCTATTCGCTTGATTTCATCTTCTTGAGACTGAATGATATAAGAACTAATATTTCTTCGGGCTGATTTTGTATCCATACCTTCCTTCCTCTCTAGCGCTACGCTTCCTTCACATTCCTGCTCGACATATCACTAAACATTCCGGCATATTGTACAACTTCTCCGGCGTCATTTTTAATGGCACTAATCGTTAGCCATTGTAGATATGGTTCTCCATCCTTGCGTTTATTCCAAATTTCTCCTTGCCAGAATCCATTCTCTTCAATAGAGTTCCATAATCCTTCATAAAAATCTTTCGATTGCATGCCGGATTTTAAGATATTCGGATTCTTCCCGATGACTTCGTTCTTTGTATACCCTGTAATTTTTGAAAATGCAGGGTTTATTGAAATAATTTTACCATGAATGTCCGTTACAAGAATCCCTTCAACTGTGTGATCAATTACTTGATTAGCAATCCCCATTTTTCCTTGGTAATACATCCAAATGACTAATATTAAGCTTGCTAAAGCGACTTCAGATAACGCCATAAACCCGATTGCATAATGGCCAGTAATATTAAACAGGATGGTTAAAATTAATGGCGGGAAAAATCCTCCAAGTCCTCCCATCGCTGAAACAATCCCATTGACGATTCCTGCCTGTTTATGAAAATACATTGGAACGAGTTTAAATATTACCCCATTTCCGACACCTGCACAAAGTGCAATCGTTAGACAGCCAAATGTGTACCAGCCGATGGATGGAGCGAAGGATAGGATCATCGCTGAAATTGTATATACTCCAAAAACGAACATTAATAAAATGAGAGAATGAAAACGGTCAGCTAACCAGCCGCCAAGTGGTCTCATCACAGTAGCAATCACGATGAACCCAGCTGTTCTTAATCCAGCATCTACTTTATCAAGCCCGAAGCTTGCGACTAAAAAGTTTGGCAAATAAATAGTAAAGGCAACAAATGAACCGAAAGTAATAAAGTAAAATAAACTTAAGAGCCATAGTTTTTCGTTTTTATAAACACCTTTAATTTGTTCCATTAAAGGAGTTTTGACCCGATGTTCTTTTTTATCGCCTAAGAAGAAGTTGGCTACGATGAAAATGCCCAGAATAACAAGATAAAACTGAACAGTAGTAGACCAGCCAAACTTAGAAGCTAATACTGGGGCTCCGAAAGCTGATAGCGCAGTTCCAAGATTACCAGCACCATAAATTCCATTTACAAAACCATGGCGTTCCTTTGGATAATATTTTGGAAGAGATGTTACTCCTACTGAGAAAACCGCTCCGCCAATCCCTAAGAAAAGACCGCCAATTAATAAATCAGTGATAGAGTTAGCAATGCTAATATAATAAACAGGGAAGATTAGCAAAATAAAGCTTATTAAAAAGATCGTCCGTGCACCAAATTGATTTGCATAATAGCCTAATGGAATCCTTAGTATGGATCCAAGGATAACAGGAATAGCTGTTACAAGTGCCAATTGATTCGCTGGTATGGCAATATCCTCTTTAATATAAGGCAATAAGGATGAAATTAATACCCAGACCATGAAGCCAACGACAAGGTTTAATGTTTGTAATGGAAGCTGTATTTTTTTAACCATTCAAACCACTCTCTCTTCTAATCACATAGTTTAAACCTGATTGCTCATCCAAGGCAGACCATTCACCATCATTTAGCACAACTTTCGCCGTTAGTGGGACCGCAAAGAAATACCGGTCATCAAAATAAATGCGAAGATGTGTTCCATCTGGGCATAGCCCTGTTTTTGCAATCGTTTTTTCCACAAAAGGGGCTTGATCCCCATTTTCTTGATCTAAAATTGCTACTTTAACTGTTTTTCTTACAAATGAATCTAACGTTTCCAGTTCAATGGGCTCCACAGCTTGAGCATCCTCTCTTTGCAGGGTAGATAAACATTTTATAGCCTTGAAGGTATTCCCAGAAAGCGGAATCTGCATGATCCTCTATATAGGCGGCTGTTTCATCCTCTGAATTCCATTTACTCATACCCTTTACTTCGGCAATAACGATTTCTATATCATTTTCAATTTTCTCTTCTAAATACCAGTTCAAACGGACACCGGCAAAAAGCTTTGTCAGCATTTGATCAATTTCGCCAGCAAAATTTCCTGACGGCATTCTCATAAAACAAAAATCAAGATATGTTTCACTGTTCATTTGCTTCACGCCTTTACATTTTTCATCTTTTTATAAGCAAATAAGGCAATTGGAAAAAGGATAATATTTAATCCGCAAAATATTAACGTATTTACATAGTTTTCGTAAAAGAATTGATGGACCATATATTGTGTAAATACGATATTGAGAAACAAAACGGCAGCAAGGACAATGACTCCAACGTAACTACGCTTCATATCGTTTCACCTTTACTGCATATACAGCACCCTTCTCTACTTTTACTTGAATTTCTGGAAGTGGCCGTCTTGGTGGTCCTGCAGTTGGAGCACCTGTTTGAACATCAAATTTGCCATGGTGACAAGGACAAACCATTTCTCCTTGATCCTTGACCCAAAATACGGGACAGCGTAAATGTGTGCATGCATTTTGGTATGCAACATATTTATTTTCAGATAATCTTATTAGAATTGCATCATCATGTTCTCCTGGAAATTTGAAATCAACGGCATCTCCGATTGGGAGTTTTTCGATATCGATAATTTTTTTATGAGGATATTCCTTTTCTCCAAGACCCATTAATTCTTTTGCGGCAACCGCTCCCCATGGAAGGGAGGAAACAGCGAACACCCCAGCTGCACCCACTAACGTTTTCATAAAGCCGCGTCGGTCGAGCTTCCGTTCATTATTCTGATTAATATTATGTGTGTAATTATCTTCTTGAAAGGGGATTTTATTATTTTTATCTGATGGCACTTGAATCCCTCCTAAAACAACTTAGTTACGCCTTGTAAAATACCAGGCAGATTGATTTTCACGTTCGTTTCACCTTCAAGATAAGGCAGGCTCGTTATCCATTTGCCATTATCAAGATTGAATTGCTTTTTCTTATTTTCAATTTCTTCATCTGTCAACCATTGAAGCGTATTAGATGGACAAACACTCGCACACATTGGCGGGATTCCATCCTTCGTACGATCAATACATAGGTCACATTTATACATTAAGTTCTGTTCTATATCAAACTTCGGTATTCCATATGGGCAGGCAATCGTACAGTTTTGGCAGCCAATACATTTCTCGACTAATGCTGATAAAACAGCCCCGGTTTCATGTATCTGAATCGCTTGCGCCGGGCAGCTCCTTGCACATGCCGGATTCACACAGTGAAGGCACATGAGAGGCATAGTTTGCCGATTAACTAATGGGTTTACATCGTAAACATAGTTCCGGTTTCTTTCCTCATGCCCGCCGCACTGTGTACAGGCGGCAAGGCATGAACGGCATCCGATACAATTTTCTAATTCTAAATAAAGCCTCTTTTTCATTTACTGCACCTTCTTTATTTCAAGTTTTTCCATTTGAGCGGCACATGCTTTAAATTCTGGCATTCTTGAAATTGGATCAAGAGCACCGATTGTTAATATATTTATAGATTTATCATGGCCCCAGTGGTAAGGAACAAACACGGAATCCTTCCGAATGGCCTCTGTGATTTTTACCTTATAGATCGTTTCTCCCCTGCGAGTAAAGAGACGGACTGATTCTTCATGTTCAATATTGTATTTTGCAGCCGTTTCTGGATGTACTTCTACAAATGGATCAGGACACATATCATGAAGGAATTGAATTCTTCTCGTCTGATTCCCTGATAAATAATGGTAGACAACACGTCCTGTCGTTAATCGCAATGGGTATTCTTCATCCGGTTCTTCTGCGGATGGTCTGTATGGCAATGCAAAGATTTTTGCTCTTCCATCAGGATGATTGAACTTTTTATCTAAAAATAATCGTGGTGTTCCAGGGTCATTTTCATCTCTACATGGCCAGAAAACGCCGTCTTGCTTGTCGATCTTTTCCCATGTGACGCCGTAGTAATCAGCAGTTCCACCTTTGGAAGCGACACGCAGCTCATTAAAGATGTCTTCAGAGGTTTTTAAGTGTGAAAAATATTTGCCGCGCCTCATTCTCTCGGAAATCTCTATTTGAATCTGCCAGTCTGGCTTTGATTCGCCTAGTGGCTTTTGTGCTTGATTGATCTTAATAATTCGTCCCTCAACATTTGTTGTTGTTCCTTCATCTTCTGCCCAAGTGGTTGTTGGCAGCACGACATCAGCAAATTCAGCTGATTCCGAAAGATAAAAGTCAACACATACCATGAATTCTAGGTTTTTCAGCTGCTCCCGAACATAGTTCTGATCTGGTGCTGAAACGGCAGGATTTGAACATAAAAGGTATAATGCGCGAATCGTCTTTTGTTGCATTAATCCAAACATTTCAAATGCGGATACACCCTCTTTTGGCATTTCTTCCGGTTCAATACCCCACACCTTTGAAACATATTTTACGTGATCAGGATTTGCTATTTTACGATATCCAGGCAGAGCATCGGCTTTTTGACCATGTTCACGACCCCCTTGACCATTCCCTTGTCCTGTAATGGTCGCAACACCCGATTTAGCACGGCCAATTTTCCCCGTAACAAGTGCCATATTTGTATAGCCAGAAACGTTATCTACCCCTTTTATTTGTTGCTCAATTCCTCTGGCAAACATGACAATTGCATTTGGAGCTTTTCCGTATAATTCTGCAGCCCGAATAATTTTCTCAGGTGCCACACCTGTGATCGCACTCGTATACTCTGGTGTGAATTCTTTTACTAGTTCCTTTGTTTCTTCAAAGCCATTTGTATGATTTTTAATAAATTCTTCATCTGTATAGCCGTTTTGAATTAATAAATTTAATATCCCATTTGCAAGTGCAAGATCAGTACCTGGTCTTAAATCAAGGTGAAGATCCGCTCTTCTAGCTACTGGTGTTTCCCTTGGATCAGCAACAATCACATAGCCGCCTCGTTCTTGAACTGCCCACACTCTGAACATCATGGTCGGGTGACATTCGGCGGTATTGCTGCCTGCAAGAAATATACAATCGGTATCCTGTATATCTGTCCATGGAATCGTTGAACCTCTATCGATACCCAGGGAACGATTTAAACCACCTGCAGCACTTGCCATACAGAATCGGCCATTATAATCAATGTAGCGTGTTTGCAGTCCAACCCGAGCGAATTTCCCGGTTAAGTAACACTTTTCATTAGTCATGGAAACGCCGCTATACACTGAGAGTGAATCTTTTCCATAATTCTCTTGAAGCTCTGTGAATTTTTTTACGATAAGTTCGTATGCCTCATCCCAGCTTGCTTCACGGAAGCCATTTTTCGTACCTTTTAACGATTGATCATCACGAATTAATGGTTTTAGCAAACGGTCATTATTGTTTACCTGTTGGTAAGCAGTAACTCCCTTTGGACACATCTTTCCAAGTGTAACAGGCCAATCATATCGAGGCTCTACCCCAATAATTTTGTTTGTTATTGTATTTACCCGTAAGTTCATCCCACACTGCATAGCACAATAGCTACAGTGTGTTTTGATTAAAGTTTCATTTGGGTGATTCAGGTTTTCAATATCTTTAAAAAACTGATCTCTCTCGTTTCTAAAATTAACCCTTTGCATTTTGGTTGGCCTCCTTCACTTTTACCTCATGGGTAGGGAAACCGGAGAATTGTGCAATCCGGTATTTTCTTCGGCAAGGGAGGCACATTTCAGCAAGATGATGCCCTTCCTTTGTCATAAATTCGATATGATTCACGCCAAGTACTTCAACGACATCTTTTGATTGTTCTTCTGATACAAAGCCTTCTCCACAAATCTTACATTTTTTCATTTCTTGTTCTGCATAATGTTCTCTGTAGTTTCTTGCTAACACACTCATTGGGCGGAAAGGAATATGTGCTAGTTTTCCAAAAGGCAGATAAATGAGTGTAATAATGACGGACCACTGATGGATCAGTGACATTGCTGGCTGACCTGAACCGTGTAAAAAGATGTTCATAAAGGTTAAAGCTAAACCTGTGATACTAACTAATAAAAGCATGTAAAGCGGCAGGAAATCATATAGGAATTTCTGCTCCGCTCTTGCCTGCATATTTTTCAAGCGGCGGTAAAGCGCCATGCATACTCCTGCAATGACCATTACGGCCGTAATATTTAAGGCATTATAGGATAGGTTTGCAATGATTCCATCTGCTGGGACTGTCATGACATTCATGCCCATTGCGATAATATTGTAGTAACCATTGTCGTCCATCGTGAAATACATCCAGCCGAAAACGAGAGGAAAAGTCACTAAGCAAGAAAGGATACATCCCCAACCGATTAGGACGTGCTGGGTCCATCGGTAAATTCCCCTATTCCAGATGAAATTGTATGTAGCTAAATGCTCTACAGATGTTTTTGGTGTTGATTTTCTAAATAGCAGTTTAATTCCCTTTTTGATAAAAATCTTTGTTGGCGGTCTTTCGCCCCAAGCGATAAATCGATAGAAGAACCCTCCGATAAATACGATTGTTCCAACCATATATCCATAAAGGTTTAAATCAACATGTGTGAACATTCTTGTTCCAATAAAGGATAGGATGACTAATCCAAGAACTGATAGAAACATAGACTTAGCAAAATTTGATGCAAATGCATTATTAATTGAATTGACGCGCTTTTCTTCAACCGCGGCTTTTGCCTGCATGTTTATTCCTCCTCATTCCAAACGATTAACTTACCCTTATTGTAAGAGTTAAGGAATTTTAAACATATCGGGGAACTTCCCTATCTTGTGGGGGAAATCCCCTTATCTTGAATTATGGGAAACTATTTGTGTTTTTTTACTTTTAACCCAAAAATCCCTTGGACAAACATCACTGATTATGAGTACTTTTTCTAAAATTCCTATTATCAAATTTTTCTGAAACCAAAACGAACTTTCTAACGTATACCTTTTATCGGAGGTGTTTTATTATGAAAAAAGGGATCATCATCTTTCTGGTCACAATCATAATTGAAACGGGGCTCACAATTTTTCTTGCTTCATTTTTTTCCGTGCGATTTATTGAATTGATGTTTTTTGCTGGGGTTGCCTTTTCAGCATTGACCATCTGGTTTTCTAGCAGCGGCGGTACGATAACAAATTATCAAAATAGCAAAATAGGTGCTTCCACTGGCATCATTCAGAATAGGGAAGAATTTAAATTGCGCCCAAATTATGTTGTTTATGCTTCAATTCTATTTCTCTTCATTGGGCTCATTATCTTCATCTTATTATTAACGAATGTAATACCTCCTGCTTAATCAAGTTGGAGGACTATAATCAATAAACATGATAAAATAGAAAGACAATTATTAAGGAGTGATTTGAGTGGCTAAATCAAAAGCAAAAAAACAGAGGGAGAAATCCGTCCGTGAGGGAAAAAGAAATCCTGAGTGCAGCAGAAGCACGTTTGTATTCGTAGACATGAGGACAAGAACAACAAAGACAAAGAAAGATTATCTGAATCGTCAAAAACATAAGAACCATACACTTGTTGATGGAAGTGATGGTTCTTTTTATTTTGTCAAATTATTGAGCTTTTAAATATTTTTCCCGATAGGTGATATAGGATTGTAAACTTCCTTGATAAATTAGTCTATGAGAGGATGCTTCCTTAAGGTCTTGTGGGGTGATCATGCAAAGATGCTTATTATTTATATCGAGGAGCCTGCCTTCTTGTAACACCATGGCAACAAAATGTGAGCAAAAAAAGGCGTGCTTTCTATGAATTCTTTTATTTAAAGCAATGGCCAATAAGCCAAGCAAATTGTAGCGATATTTTTGCTTATTTTCATCGATTTTTTTTATTAAATTTAACATTTGATAATATTTCTTTTCACTTACTGTAAATACATATACTGCACAAGATGCATTCTTGAATAGCTCTGACCGAATATCTTCCTTTACAAATCCGCCAACAAAGGGATTCCTTGGTCTTTTTCTACCAAAACTGTACACCTCAGTCAGTTCACAGTCGAAGCCAATCGAAGCATGGTTATGGCATTCTTTCGTATATAACTTAATCATTCTAGTAAATAACGTTCCTGTATCGGTAAGCAGAAGATACACCTTTCTGTCCCCCATGAATAACCCTCCTGCAAAACAATTCAAATTGGAATCCCTAAATCTATTCCGCAACTCTTCTGCTTCCATTAAAACAAATTTTCATTTTATTCATAAGACACTAGAGATTTATATTTTGGTAGGACCTGAGACTTAGTTCTAATCTTCATTCATACCTACTCATACCCATTATTATACAAAAATTATTCACCTTTGGATATTAAAAAAGTGAAATCATATGAATATTTTGAATATAGATATAAAGAAGAATTGAAGTTAGTAAGGGGGAATTTCATGTAGTCCTGGTTAAATGTATTTATAATGATCATCATTGTTTGGATACTGATTGAAGAAGGGATTTATTTTTTTGTTAATCGCAGCATTTTCGGCCAATCCTTTTTAGAAAAGAAATGGAGAAGCCTTATAATGCTGATAAGGAAGAAAATCAAAAGGAATGCATCTTAATTGCAATTTTGTCAAAATTATTAGAGGATGATATTGAAGGAGTACATAATAATATATTTGGAGGTATACGCATGAATCCTGTTAATCATTTTCTTTCACATCGTACCGTTACAAATGCCTTAGTTGAAAAAATCGAAGAATCCAATTACGATTTTAAACCCACTGAAACTTCGATGAGTGCACAAAAATTAGTGACACATATTTACACGTCCTATTATAAGTTTATTAAAACAGTTAAAGAGGGCAACGGATCTCCGTTTATGGAGAAGTTCGAGAATACGCAATTGTCTCTATCGCAGCTAGGTGAAGAATCCACAGAGAAAACAAAAGAGCTTCTAGCTTCACTTACGGAAGAAGAGCTTGACCGCGAAATCGACATGTCGAAAATTTTCGGAATGAAAGTGTCGGGCCATCAAATGGTGCAAATGGCCATTGAACATGAAATTCATCATAAGGGTAATTTATTTGTCTACGTCAGGGAAATGGGACATACGGATCTGCCATTTTACATAAGTCATAAATAATAAAGTAAAGATTAAACAGACTTGCAGCCATTGCTAGTCTGTTTTTTTGCGGCAAAAATATAGGGTAAAATTCTTGATGGTTGTACATATTAACATTGTCAGCAAGACTTATTTAAGGAGGCATGATTGTGACTAAACAAGGAAGACATAATTTAAATCAAACCCGCGCTCAAATTGAAAAACAAGACAAAAGAAACGATATCGAACTAGGTGAGGAATTCCAAATCGGAAATGATTCTTCTCAGAGTCAGAAAAAAAGCGGGAAACAGGTTAATATGAAGAAAATGAAATAATAAGAAGGCCGCTTCGATAAATGTCATCGAAGCGGTATTTTTTAAGTAACCTTCATGGCTACCGTTTTTATGGATTCATGGCAAAAACGAGTGCCATGAACACTTCATGACGACCGTTTTCACTAGCTCATAGCAAAAACGAGAGCCATGAACGCTTCATGACG
>NZ_JBALOW010000079.1:0-22313 GCF_036965085.1 Bacillus sp. JJ1532 | reverse complement strand
GTTCTGAAAACACTTCGAGGCCTTTTTCTCTATTACTTACTTCATATTCTATCTCAAAATCCTCTTTATTTAAATAATAACTATGATCCAATACGATTAATCCATTCCTATAGGCTGTCTCGGCTCTAATTGTTGTTAATGAGCCAAAATACTGCATGAGGTTAGGATCGATCTTCATTGCCTCAATTATATTTCTAATAGATTCAGCCATTATTTTTCCAGTGTTGAACATGTTCTCAGCCATCTCATCAGTAAGATGTTCATTCGTCTCAAGAAGTCCGTCCCCGTGAGGCTGCTTAAGAGTTAATTCAAATTTATTATTCTTTCTTCTAATTCTAAGGGCACAGCCGGCCTTTTTTAATGCAAAATCTTTCGTATCAAAATAATGATTTTCCTGTGTGAAAAAATTTTCATCGTTAAACTGAAAAAAGTTTTTTAACTTGTTGAATTCTTGTTTTGTAAGTATATTTTTTAATTCAATTTCAATTGTTTGCGACAAATTCTTCATTCCTCTCAAAGGGTTACAGTCTAATTATCTCCTTCATAATTGTTTACTGCAATTTTTTTGGGAAATAGATTCTGCTAAATACTTATATTAGGGTTTTATTGCCCGATAATCTGCGATAAAATAAGATAAGTTTGGAGGTAGAAATGATGACAAAAAAAATATCAATAATTGACGCAAGTTTCAAAGTGAATGAAAAGGCAGTTGAAATCAAAGTAGAGGAAGGTTACGCCGTAATTAATTTAAAGCCAATGGAGCAGATGTTAGTTGATTCAGATAATCTTTCCTTTATTTACATAACAGACATGGATGAAGAGTATACATATTTAGCCATCCCGCAAACCATTTGGTCGCAGCTTAAGGAAGCATTGGATTTGGAGTTTAAGGTTTATTTAACAGATGGTAAGGATCGAATCCATCTTCCGGGATTTATAGAAGAGTTCGGCTACCTAATTGAAAATATTAAAGGGAATAGTAATTACGGAGAAGATATGGTTAAAAAAGTCGAAAGCATTTTTTAATCAATTGAATAATCATCCGCCCATACATAATCTAGCCTACATTCCTTTTAAGGCAGATTTTAATTAGACAATATTTTCGGATGAGGTGTTGATGACGTGAAAAATTGGGATCAATTTTTAGCTCCATATAAGCAGGCTGTGGAAGAATTAAAGATAAAGCTTAAAGGAATGCGTAAACAATTTGAACAAGAAGGTACTCACTCGCCAATCGAATTTGTAACGGGAAGAGTAAAGCCTATTGCAAGTATACTTGATAAGGTAAATCAAAAGAGTATTCCATTAGATATATTAGACACGGAATTGCAGGATATTGCAGGACTTCGAATGATGTGTCAGTTTGTAGATGATATTAAAAAGGTTGTTGAATTGTTAAGAAAGCGAAATGACTTTGAAATAGTGGAAGAACGAGATTATATTTCTCATAAGAAGGTAAGCGGCTATCGTTCTTACCATGTTGTCATTCGCTACCCAGTTCAAACGATTAACGGTGAAAAACAGATTTTAGCTGAAATTCAAATTCGTACACTTGCGATGAACTTTTGGGCTACCATTGAACATTCGCTAAATTATAAGTATAAGGGTCAGTTTCCAAAGGATATTCAAATGAGACTTCAAAGGGCAGCAGAGGCAGCCTTCATGCTTGATGAAGAAATGTCGCTAATTCGAGGGGAAATCCAGGAAGCCCAAGCCTTTTTTTCAAGAAATAAAGAACAGCAAGGCAACAACCCTAAGTCACATAAAAGTTAAATGTTTGTAAAGGAGATATTGCGATGAAATTTGCCATTACCTCGAAAGGCGATAATAAATCTAATGCACTCATGCATAAAATGAGAACGTATTTATTGGATTTTGATCTTATTTATGACGAAGAGAAGCCTGATATTGTCGTCTCAATTGGCGGGGATGGCACGTTGTTGTACGCTTTTCATCGTTATACCGGCCGTTTGGACAAAACAGCATTTGTTGGGATTCATACGGGGCATTTAGGCTTTTATGCGGATTGGGTGCCTGAGGAGATTGAGAAACTCGTAATTGCGATTGCGAAAACTCCATTTCAGGTGAGTGAATACCCGTTGCTGGAGGTTATTATTCGATATCAGCATGGGGGCAGAGAAACCCGCTATCTTGCCTTAAATGAATCAACGGTTAAGGCGGTTGATGCCACCCTCGTAATGGATGTAGAAATACGCGGGCAACACTTTGAACGGTTTAGAGGGGATGGGTTATGCGTATCAACTCCTTCGGGGAGCACCGCCTATAATAAAGCATTAGGCGGCGCAATTCTTCATCCTTCCTTATCTGCTATTCAAATTGCGGAAATGGCTTCTATCAATAATAAAGTGTTTCGGACTGTTGGCTCACCGCTAGTTCTTCCCGCACACCATACTTGTATGTTAAAGCCGGTTAATGGCCCTGATTTTCAAATTACAATTGATCATTTAAATCTGCTTCATAAGGATGTAAAATCAATTCAATTCCGGGTGGCCGATGAAAAGATCCGCTTTGCCCGCTTTCGACCGTTTCCTTTCTGGAAAAGAGTTCATGATTCATTTGTGGCTGATTAAAATAGTAATGAAAGAAAAAGGTGGACAAGAATCGGGATGTCAAGGTTTGAACTAATGTGGCACATAACTTCAGAGGACGAAAATAAAAACATCAAAGATTTTTTATATGAAAAGGATATTTCGAAAACGTCTTTAACAGATATTAAATTTAAAGGCGGTTTTATTTCTGTAAATGGAAATGAAACAACGGTCCGTTATTCTCTAAAAGAAGGTGACATCCTGATTATTGGATTTCCAGAAGAAATTCCAAGTGATGGGATTAGAGGGGAAGAGCTTCCGCTAAACATATTGTATGAAGACGACTTTATACTAGTAGTAAATAAGCCTGCTGGCATTAGTACCATACCTTCAAGGGAGCATCCTGACGGCAGCCTCGCAAATGCCTTAATCGGCTATTATCAGCAAATCGGTTTAAACGCAACAACCCATATCGTAACAAGACTTGATCGTGATACATCAGGAATCGTCCTAGTAGCCAAGCATCGGCATATCCATCATTTGTTTAGCAAGCAGCAAAAAGCTGGAATGATAAACAGAGAATATGAAGCGCTTGCTGAAGGGGTCCTGAAAGAAGAGAGCGGTGTTATTAGGCAGCCAATAGCAAGAAAGAAGGATAGTATTATTGAAAGAGAAGTTAATCCAGAAGGGCAATATGCCTGCACTCATTATGAGGTCATTCGTATATATCGGGACTTTACTTATCTAAAGCTAAGACTTGAAACAGGGCGTACCCATCAAATCCGAGTGCATATGTCTTATTTAGGCCATCCATTGCTCGGAGATGATCTCTATGGTGGAAATCTTGACTTGCTTTCACACCAGGCACTGCATTGCAGCAAGCTTTCGTTTGTTCATCCCATTACGGAAGAAAAGCTGACTTTTAATCAGGAATTGCCTGATGATATGAGAAAAATACTTCAGATGGAGGGTGACTGTTAGTAATGGTCACCCTTTACTTTTGTAAGAGCTAAATCTTTCGAAACTTTTCTTCAACAAGCGGCAATGTTGATGGTACGGACACAATCTCCATTTCTGGGTATTTTAGAGCGGATAATTTGTTTCCAAATACAGCACCTGTATCGATATTGTATGTATTATTCACGATCCTGACCTCCTTTACAGGTGTGTGACCATACACAATTACCGCTTTTCCATGATAGGCTTGAGCCCAATCTCTTCGGACAGGCGAGCCGTCTGGATTTTTTTCTCCTGTAATATCTCCATATAGTACGAAGGTTTTTACCTTTTCAGAATGCTGGCCAATATAGTCTTCACGTATGCCTGCATGGGCAATGATTAGCTTCCCTCCATCTAGCACAGCATAAAGCGGAGCATCCTCATACAGGTTCATAAATTTTTCTCGAATAGCCTGTTGATTTTTCTTATCAAGAGAATCATATTCGGCAGCGGTCGTTTCAAGGCCATGGGTAAGCTGAACTTTATTCCCCAAGAAGAAGCGGTATAGCTTGTTGCAATGATTTCCAGGTACATAATATGCGTAACCTCCGCTAACAAGCCTGCAAACAATTTCCGCCACTTTTAAAGAGTGTGGACCACGATCTGTTAAATCTCCTACGAATGCTAATTTTCTGCTTTTGTCGTGAATGGGTATGCCCTTCTCCCAGTTGTAGCCAAGCTTAATGGTCAGCTCATTAAATTCATGAAAACATCCGTGAATATCTCCTATAATATCAAGCTTCATACGTAACTCCTTTTTTACTTTTATCATATCAATAAAGGCGATTCTTATCCTGATTATCTACTCAAAATAGTTAAATTTTATTGCTTCATAAAATGGTTAGCTAAGGTTAATTCATGATATAAAAGGGTAAAGAGGGGAAAGTATGGGCAGATATTCTTTTATCATAAGTTAAGCTAGATAAATGGTTATGTTTTTGCTTAAATCAAGCGACAAGGATGTTATAATTTGCTAGTATTATGGAGTATTCAGGCGTATATGCTTGATGAAGAGAGGGGGCTGTGAAATATGGAG
Organism: Bacillus sp. JJ1532; assembly: GCF_036965085.1. NCBI lineage: Bacteria > Bacillati > Bacillota > Bacilli > Caryophanales > Bacillaceae > Bacillus > Bacillus sp. JJ1532. The sequence goes on along the minus strand of NZ_JBALOW010000079.1, from coordinate 17,729 downwards.
GAAGCTTTAAGTGAGAAAGCCACTCATCATATGGACAGGGAATTGCTCATCAATTCTTTACAAAATGAAGATATAGAAAAATTCCGGGATGAATTTCTAGAGCTGCATCCTTATGATCAGGCTTCATTTTTTAAGGAATTAGATGAAGACACGCGTGAAAGAATTTATCATTATCTTTCCCCAGAAGAAATGGCAACATTATTTGAAAACTTAGAAATAGATGATGAAAGCTATCAAGATGTCTTGGCAGAAATGAATCCAAACTATGCAGCTGAAATGATTTCAAAAATGTACGTTGATGATGCAGTTGATGTCTTAAATGAGCTTGAAAAGGATCAGGTTGTCAGTTATTTAACTATTATGGATGAAGAAGCAGCACAGGAAATCAAAGATCTGCTTCATTATGAGGAATATACAGCCGGAAGTATCATGACAACTGACTTTGTTTCCATTGCTTCCAATCAGACGGTTCGGTCTGCCATGTATATATTAAAAAAAGAAGCGCCAAAGGCAGAAACGATTTACTATATCTATGTTCTTGATGAAGAAGAGAGACTAGCAGGAGTCATTTCCCTTAGAGATTTAATTGTGAATGATGATGACACAATGATTTCAGAAATAACAAATGAAAGAATCGTCTCGGTATCCGTTGGCGATGATCAGGAAGAAGTTGCGCGAAAAATAAAAGATTATAATTTTCTAGCGCTCCCTGTTGTCGATTTTCAAAACCATCTGTTAGGAATCATAACGGTTGATGACATTATGGATGTTATGGAAGAAGAGGCATCTGATGATTACTCGAAGCTTGCTGCAGTGTCAGATATGGATACAATTGACCGCAGTCCTTTTTCAGCTGCCCGCAAAAGGCTGCCATGGCTAATTATCCTCCTGTATTTAGGGATGGGAACGGCAAGCCTTGCTGCTCGTTTTGAAGCAACGCTGGAGAAGGCGGCCATATTAGGGGCATTCATAACTTTAATTGCCGGAATGGCTGGAAATACTGGAACACAGGCATTAGCCGTTGTTGTTCGTGGGATTGCAACCGGTGATTTGGAAAAAGAAAGCAAGCTCAAGTTAATTTATCGAGAAGCTGGTACTGGCTTAATCACTGGTACAATTTGTGGAGTCCTTGTCACGGTAACCATTTTTATTTGGAAAGGGAATTTATATTTAGGAATATTAGTTGGAGTTTCTATTTTCTGCACCTTAATTATTGCAACTTTAGCTGGTGCGATCATTCCGTTAGCTATGCACAAATTCAAAATTGACCCAGCTGTTGCTTCAGGTCCCTTCATTACCACAATCAATGATATTATCAGTATTTTAATTTACTTTACTATCGCAAATATGTTTTTGGGGTTTTTACCTAAATAGGTGCCAGACACCAGTTGTGGACAGTTTGATGTTTTATGCTTTTGAGGTGGACACTTGCTGATTGAAGGAGTGATTAGATGGAAGAACATGGTGTTTCGTTAGCTTCTTTGGTCATTGTGATCGTAATAGCTTTCCTAACACCGATATTATTGCATCGGTTAAAGATCCATTTCATACCCGTTGTCGTTGCGGAAATTTTGATGGGGCTTTTGATTGGGAAAAGCGGCTTTAATCTTGTTCAGCCAGATATGTGGCTTGAAACGCTTTCAACACTTGGCTTTATTTTTCTAATGTTTCTTAGCGGCCTAGAAATTGACTTTACTGCATTCTCTAGTAATAAGAAGCGGGAAAAGCTGCCAAGCGGTAAATTAGAGCCGAACTCATTTTCTGCATCGTTTATTATATTTGCTGGGATATTTCTTGTTTCATTGGGGCTTTCCTATTTATTTGTAATAGCCGGATTTATTGAAAATGCTTTTTTGATGACCTTAATTATCTCTACTATTTCATTAGGTGTTGTCGTCCCAACTTTAAAGGAAGCTCATCTCATGAAGACTGGCATAGGCCAAATTATTCTATTGGTTGCTGTTATTGCTGACCTAGTCACAATGATTTTACTAGCCGTATTTGTTTCTCTTTATGATGGCGGAGAAGGCAATGTGTGGTTATTGCTTATTCTTTTTGCTGCAGGAGTCCTCTTATATTTTATTGGAAGACGATTCAAAAACGGAAATTTTTTCGAGGCTATGTCGACTGGGACTGTTCAAATAGGCACGAGAGCTGTATTCACCTTAATCATCCTGCTCGTTGCATTATCTGAATCAGTGGGGGCAGAGAATTTTCTCGGCGCCTTCCTTGCAGGCGTGCTTGTATCCTTGCTAGCTCCTAATCAGGAAATGATTCATAAGCTTGACTCTTTCGGTTATGGCTTTTTAATTCCAATATTTTTCGTAATGGTCGGTGTTGATCTAAACATTTGGTCATTATTGAGCGATGAAAAAATGCTCTTGCTAATACCTCTCTTGCTTATTGCCTTGCTAGTTTCGAAGCTTGTACCTGTCTACTTATTAAAGAGATGGTATGATATGAAAACGGTTATGGCTTCAGGTTTTCTTTTGACATCGACTTTATCATTAGTTATTGCCTCTGCAACGATTGGCGAGAGAATTGGTGTTATTACGGCCGAAATGAGCGGAACATTAATCTTAGTTGCTGTTATTACGAGTGTATTTACCCCTGTTGTCTTTAAAAAATTATTCCCAAGGGAAGCAAATACTCAAAAATCATTAACAGTGGCATTTATCGGTGCAAATCAACTGACACTCCCAGTATATCGGGAACTTCATTCAAGCCATTATAAGACGACCCTTTATCATAAAAAACGAGAGAAGGCAGATAAAAATTTAGCGGATTCCTTATTCGATATTGTGGAACTAGACAACTATTTAATTGAAACGCTAGAAGAGCAGAATGTTTTACAATCAGATATTGTTGTAATCTCAACTGGAGATGAGGAATTAAATGCTACACTTGCCATTGCCGTTAAGGAACAGGGAGTGGAGCGGGTCATATGCCGATTTGAAAGCCCCGACCTTCAAGAAAGTATGAAGGAGCATAACATCGAAGTGTTTTCAGTATTATTGTCACAAAAAACCTTGCTAAGAGCATTAATCGAAACACCAAGTGTTATGGATATATTAACAAATCAGGAAAATGCATTGTATGAAATCGAAATGCTTAATGAACAATTTAATGGCATGACTTTAAGAGAGTTTCCTTTTACGGGGGATGTCATTATTGTGAGGATTTTTAGGGGACTTGATTCCATTGTTCCACATGGGGAAACGGAGCTCCATATAAACGATCGTTTAATTGTGACTGGAACAAAAAAATATGTCGATGATTTAAAACGGGAGCTTGAATTTTGTGAATGGTGCTGAATAGAATCATTTTCAACTCCTTTCTTTCCTTTTTCTAAATATTATAGTAAAATTAGTACTAGGTACTAATAACATGTAACAATACTTAGGGGGCTGGAAAGAATGACTCTTTCTTTAAATGGAAAAACCTTTGTTGTCATGGGTGTAGCAAATAAGCGCAGTATCGCATGGGGGATTGCTAGATCCCTTCATAATGCAGGCGCCCGATTAATTTTTACTTATGCGGGTGAACGCCTGGAGGGAAGTGTTCGTGAGTTAGCTGAATCCCTTGAGGGGGCAAATTCCCTTGTTTTGCCTTGTGACGTAACAAATGATCAGGATATTGACAAATGCTTCGCAGAAATTAAAGAGCAAGTTGGCACAATTCACGGACTTGCACATTGTATTGCTTTTGCTAACAAAGAGGAGCTTCAAGGCGATTACATGAATACTACGAGAGACGGATTTTTACTGGCACACAACATTAGTTCCTACTCTTTAACTGCTGTAGCGAAGGTTGCGAAGGATTTAATGACTGAGGGAGGAAGCATCGTTACCTTAACGTATTTAGGCGGTGAGCGTGCAATCAAAAACTATAACGTCATGGGTGTTGCGAAAGCTTCTCTTGATGCGAGTGTTAAATATTTGGCCAATGATCTTGGTAAAGCCGGTATTCGCGTCAATTCTATTTCTGCAGGTCCAATTCGGACACTTTCTGCAAAAGGGGTAAGTGATTTCAATTTAGTCCTTAAGGAGATTGAAGAGCGATCTCCACTACGGAGAACTACTACACCTGAAGAGGTTGGCGATACGGCTGCATTCCTTTTTAGTAATTTATCACGTGGTATTACTGGTGAAAATATTCACGTTGATTCCGGTTATCATATCCTGTAATATAACAGCCCGTTTCCATGTGAAACGGGTTTTTCTTTTTGTCTACAGCAATAATATCGTCACCTTTTCCCTCCAAATGGAAACGAAAGCATTTTATTTGCATACTTATAAATGAACCCATTTGTTATGGAGGTAGATAATCATGCTAAAAAAGAATGAGAAAGAACCCTTTTTCCATATTTTGCAGCCAACAATACAATTCCCTAAGGCCAATATGCAGGAAGTTTACACAAACAAAAAAGAAGAAGATGATGTGACCCCGCATTCGTCTCATACTTTACTAGAACCTGATGAAATGGAGGAGAAAGAGGGAAGTCCTGCACACTTACATGATTCTGGTGAAGTACAGAATGAGGAAGTGAAGGAAAGTACAAAGGCTACAGAAATAATTGAGGAATTCGAAGCTGAAAACAGAGAAACACAAGAGGATAAGCCTTTCACGCCACATATTAAAAAAATGCCGAGCCTATCTTTTAAACGGCTTAAGAGCTTTAAAGAAATGAATACCGAGGAACGTTTAAATTATTTATTGAACTTTCCTAAACAGCTTCCACCCGTCCCTTGTATGTTTGAAACGGATGCGAGCAGCTTTCGAGGGGTATTGATTGGAAAAACAGAGGAAATGATTGAAATCAAGTTATTAGATGGTAAAACGAAAGAACTTCATATTCAATCAATCAAAGAAATCCGAATGGTTGGATTAAGAAAATAGCATAAAAAAATAGCCAGCCGTTTTAAACGACTGGCTTCTTTTTTCATTAATGTTATTCGCAAATATTTAAATCTACGTCAGCAATACATTGGACTGCACAGAAGCAGCTAAGGTCAACTGTAATGCAGTCTCCTGTACTGCGGAAAAAGTCAACATCGCATACTGCATTTAAGTCAATGACGCCATCTTTTACAAGGTTTACTGGCTTAAATCTTTGCATTTGCTGATTTTGATTCTGTCCTTGTTGGTCTTTATCTCCCTTGCTTTCCATTTTAACCGGTTCTAGGACACGAAGGACTGCACAGCAGTTATCAAATACATCTTCAACCCTGAAGAAGATGGAGACACATGCTTGATCTTTGTCTTTGCTATCTCTTCCCATACCCATACCCATTCTAGTTCTATTATTGGTGAAAAAAGCATGGAAAGGTGTTCCATCATCAGTGCTAAGGACAATAACGCGTGTATCCGGGCGCATTGGTCTTCCCTTTGCAGCAGGTGAGATAGCTCCAAGCGGTTCTAGAAAGCAGTTGGAAGGGCATTGGCATTCTTCTTCTGCATTTTCTTGAATATCTTTTATCGCACGGACTACTTCACATACACAGCCCTGATTGTGATTTTTGAAGTTGTCGTCTTTTTTTCCACAACCCATTATAGTTTCCTCCTTATTTGATTCTTGTGATACTACACTAATAACATATTGCTGAAGTGCCCTATGGGTTACGGACAAACGCCTTGTTTTATTAAAAAATAGGCAATTTTTTTACGAAAGGATGGAAATAGCTTGGAATTATCCTTAATGGAATTATTGATACTAGCCCTGGCAAGCTTTAGACTAACTAGGTTATTGGTCTATGACAAAATAACTGAATTTTTAAGAAGTCCTTTTTTTGATGAATTAGAGGAGAAAAATGAAGCTGGAGGCATTGATATTTATGTTACTCCGAAAAAAGGCGGCATTCGCGGATTTATCGGTGAATTGCTAAGCTGCTACTGGTGTACGGGTGTTTGGACATCTATTTTCGTGTGTGTTGTGTATATATACTTTATGTCATTAGCTATTCCTATCCTTATTATTCTTGCTGTGGCAGGGCTGGCATCCATTATTGAAACAATTGTTCAAAAAATGCTAAATGAATAACCAATATAGGCCGCTGATTTACACAAGCTTAAACTGTTGCTCATATATTATATGAAGGGAACTAGGAAATGCCAGCGAAATGTGGGTAAAGAAAGGTCAAGTATGAACTATAAGAATGAAACTTAATAAGGGGTGAGAGTAATATGTATAAAAAAAGTTCTGTACTAATAAAGAATCAAGCAAATCAACCAAATCAATCAAATCAACCAACAAAGAAGAAAAAAGGTTGTGGATGCGGGAAGACAACGAAAAAAACAAAGTAATTGCACACAGTCGGAAATTCCGGCTGTTTTTTTAATGTCTGGCTTCAGGTTGCTTTTTATTTACATAATTTGGTGGTTTGTAAATTCATAAATTTTCTATGAATCGTGGACAATAAGTGAAGAAATGCTCCACTTCATTCAGCAAAAGTCTTCTATTTCTATAAGTCAGAGATGATTGTCTAAAACATCTAATTCAGTCGGGGTTCAAACTCTGGCCGAATGAAGTGAAGCCTCCGGCGGATGCCTCAGATTTTTTAGAGGAAATTATCGAGCCAGCTCGATAAAAATCTGGGCGCAATTTCGCCGAGGCAAAATTGATTTATGAAGCTGCTTGTGATAACGGACGAAAAAGGAAGGGAAGATTTATGAGGACAAAATTTTGCATTATTATGTTCATATTTGCTGCAGGATTATCAGGCTGTGGTATAGGGACTGACGAGCCGAAAAAGAGTGAGCTGGCGTTAGTGAAAACGACAAATCCAAGTCCGGCATTACTTGAAAGCAACACGGAAGAAAAGCTTGATTTAGTGGAAAGCATTAAACAAGACATCAGTTCTATGAAAGAAATATATGATGTTGCGGTCTTAAAAGGAAAAAAGGATACGCTAGTAGCCTATAAGGTAAAGCATATGTACCGGTTTCAAATGAAAAAAATCGAGAAGAGAATGTCGGATATGCTGGAGAAAAAATACAAGGACGAAAAATTCACGGTCTCCAGTGATTATAAAATTTTCCTTGAAGCTATAAAGCTAAATGAAAGAATGAAAGACCCGAATTTCACAGATAAAAAAGCAAATCAAAAATTACAAGAAATAATTAGGCTTAAACAAGAAATGGCATAGAAAGGAGAATATTATGGGGAAGGACCAGAAGAAACTTACACCCGAGCAACAAAAATATCAAACATTGCAGCAAAAGCATGAGCTGAAACGCCCCATCTTAAAAAACTGCCTTAGAGCCTTCTGGGTAGGCGGCGTAATTTGTGCAATTGGACAGGCCATTACGTATTTCTATATATATTATTTCAACTTTACAGAGCAAACAGCTGGAAATCCCACTGTTGCCACGATGGTTTTCCTTTCTATGCTTTTTACAGGCTTCGGCGTTTACGATCATATTGCCCAATACGGTGGAGCGGGAACTGCTGTACCTGTAACAGGGTTTGGAAATGCAGTTATTTCTGCAGCGATTGAACACAAAACGGAAGGATTTGTTCTTGGAGTTGGGGGAAACATGTTTAAGCTAGCGGGCTCTGTCATTTTATTCGGAGTCTTTTCAGCATTTGTTGTTGCTTTAATTAAAACGATATTAATTCAATGGGGTGTTTTGTAATGCTTAGAGGGAAGCAATCTTGGGTATTCCAGAATCGTCCTATTATTGCGGCAACCGGTGTATCAGGAGGTCCATTTGAAGCAAATGGTAAACTTGCGAATGATTTCGATGTTCTGCATGATGATTTATGGATGGGGCAGGATTCATATGAAAAGGCTCACAGAGTACTAATTGAAGAAGCCTGCGAAGCAGCTTTAAAAAAGGGCAATCTGCAGGAAGACGATGTTCACTTCTATATTGCGGGAGATTTAATTAATCAAATTACCCCAACAAGCTTTAGTGCAAGAACGAATCAAATTCCGTATTTTGGAATATTCGGAGCTTGCTCTACTTCTATGGAGGGTTTAGCACTCGCCTCATTTATCATTAATAATCAAGGTGCCAAATATATACTTACAGGCGCAGCAAGTCATAATGCGGCTGCAGAAAGACAGTTTAGATATCCCACTGAATACGGCGGGCAAAAGCCCCCTACAGCTCAATGGACGATTACTGGTGCAGGGATGGCCCTTGTAAAAGTAAACGAAGGCAATGAAAATCTTCCCTATACAACTGCTGCAACCATTGGCAAAGTCGTTGATATGGGAATCACGGACCCATTTAATATGGGGGGGGCGATGGCGCCTGCTGCTGCCGAAACCATTAAAGCTCATTTCAAGGATTTACAATTAGATCCATCATACTACGATTTAATTGTAACTGGAGATTTAGGACAAATTGGGCAAAGTGCAACTCATGAGTTATTGACGAATGCTGGATTGAAAATTGAAAAGGATAAATTCCAAGATTGTGGATTGCTTATATATAAAGACTACCAGCCTGTCAATTCCGGGGGGAGCGGAGCAGGCTGTTCAGCAACCGTTCTTTACGGACATTTGCTGAATCAAATGAAACAGGGTGTTTATAGGAGAATTTTAGCTGTGGCTACTGGCGCACTTTTGTCACCATTAACCTTTCAGCAAAATGAGACTATTCCCTGCATTGCACATGCGGTTTCAATCGAAATGGATAACAAGTGAAGGAGGGGTATACAGATGCTTCCAATGTTTTTTTGGGCTTTTGTCGTTGGAGGAATTATTTGTGTGATTGGCCAATTATTATTTGATGTTGCGAAACTAACACCAGGACATACTTTAAGCCTTCTTGTCGTGATAGGAGCCATCCTAGATGGTGTTGGTCTATATGAGCCATTAATTGATTTTGCTGGTGCTGGTGCAACTATCCCCATTACAAGCTTTGGGAACTCACTTGTTCATGGGGCGTTAAATGAAGCGGAGAAGCATGGCCTTGTAGGCGTATTAACAGGAATGTTTGAGGTCACAAGTTCAGGTATTTCCGCAGCTATCGTATTCGGATTTATCGGGGCCCTTATCTTTAAGCCAAAAGGATAAAAAATCCATTTCTTAAAATCATAAGACAAATATAGGAGCTTGCCCACACACCTTTTCATCATATTTCATATTGTGTTAAAGAATAAATAAAGTGAGGTGTAAGGATATGGGCTTTGGTTTCGGAGGATGCGGCTTTGGTGGATGTGGTTTTGGTGGCGGCTTCCACTCAAATTTCGTCTTGATTGTTGTGTTGTTTATCTTATTAATTATTGTTGGTGCCAGCTTTTTATAATACTTCTAAAAAACAGGTAGATGTTTTCCATTAGCCTGTTTTTTTTTCACGTTTTACGCCCAATTTCATAGTATATAAAGTAGTTTATGAAAGGGCGTGAATCTAAAAATGGATAATAATTTGTTTAAGAATATTGAGCAGAAAACTGGCGTTAATATGAAGGATGTATTTGAATTAGCTAATTCATTACAAAATGCAAATTTTAAAGATGAAAAAACAGTGAGAAGTGTCATTAGAAGGGTGTCGCAAATTGCAAATAGGCCAGTAAATAAAGAAACTGAGGACAAAATTGTAAAATCAATTATCACAGATGGCAAACAGCTTGATTTTGGCACCATTTCACAAATGATTAATAAAAAATAAAGAAAAAAAAGGCTGTCCTAAAGAAAAGGTGCCAGGCACCTTACAGGACAGTCTCTCTTATTGTTGCGAAAATTCCTTCATTACCATTGATTGCTTTGGAATAGCGGAAAGGAATCTTGAGGGGGCAGCCTGCTTTCCGCGTCTTTTTTCGGGAATTGAAATGTACAAGTATTCCATAGCTCTTGTAATTGCTACATACAGAAGTCGACGCTCCTCTTCAATTGAGGAAGAATCTCCATTCCGAAATGCTTCTAAGGCATAATCATGAGGCAAATTTCCATCAACGGTCCCTAATATATAGACGACTTTATACTCTAGTCCTTTTGCTCGGTGTATCGTGCTTAATGAAATAGCATTTTGATTTTTTTTGCTGAAAGCCTTCATTTCCTTATTCATAGCTCGCATATGGTCTGCGTGATTTAATAAATCCTCAATTGAAGTAAAGTTCCTTGCAGCAACTTTAAGGTCTTTAAGGTCATCAGAGCCTTTCTCCATCTTATTGCCATCAGCGCCCCTCTTTTTAACAAAGTCTTGAAATCCGAGCTCCTTTTCAATGGCTTCAATTGCTGAAACAGGTGACATTTGTGATAAAGATCGGATCACTTTTACACTCTTTTTCAATTTATTTTCTTGAAAAGAAAAACCTGTTTTTATATATTTCAGGCATTCAAGAAGGGAGCAATCTTTTAAAATACTTTCTGCGATCAAATCCCTCATCGCTGTTTGCTTTACAAAAAGAGCCGGAAGAATATTCTTAAGCGCATCTTGATTATCTTCATTAATAGACAGCTGTAAAAAGCTCAGCATACTTTTTACGATAAAACGGTCATAAAAAGACTCCGCATCCATTTCAATCCTGAAGGGAAGGCTGGAGTTAGTCAATCGTTCAAAAATGGCGCGGCTTCCGGTATTTGTACGGAATAAAACAACGATGTCACTTGGCTGAAAGCCTTCTGCTATTTTTTCCTGCATATCAGTAACAATTGCCGTCGCTTCTTCTTCTTCATCATAAGGGTAGAAAACAACTGGCGGATTTGTTCCAGATACTTGAGCTTGCATTTTCTTCACATGGCGATTTTTATTTTGTGAAATTACTTCATTTGCAGTAGATACAATTTCATGTGAAGAACGGTAATTTTGACTTAATATGACGATTTCTGCTGTAGAAAAGTCTTTTTCAAAATCTAGCAGGTATTGGGGATTACTGCCGCGAAAAGCATATATAGATTGGTCATCATCCCCAACTGCACATACATTTTGCGTTTGTGCTGACATCATTTTAATTAATTCATACTGTATTTTATTAATGTCTTGAAATTCATCAATTAAAAAGTATTGAAACCGCTTTTGGTACTTGGCTAGAATTGACGGTTCATTTTGAAATAATGTATAACATCCAAGCAGCATATCATCGAAATCAAACCATTCATTTTTCCTTTTCTCTTGCTCATAAAGCTGATAAAGAAGAGCAACCTGTTCCTCCCAGGCAGATTCAGGTCTAACCTGATCCGCGGGTATGATGGAATTTTTCCAAAAGCTAATTTGCTGTAAAGCGAGATCAAAGGCGAATTCCTTCTCATCTATGTTTAAGGTTCTTCCAGCTTGTTTTATAAGCTGGTCCCGCTGCCAGCCCTTGCTTAAAAGTTTAGAAGCAGACCATTCCTGGGGAGAATGAAAGACTAATATCCGATAGAAAAGACTATGAAAGGTGCCAGATACAATTTGCTGAATTTTATGTTGGTCAATGCTTGGGTAGGTCAAGAGCCTTTTCTTCATTTCTGCAGCGGCTTTCGCTGTAAAAGTAACGAGCATAATTGATTTTGGGTCAATTCCATGCTCAGTAATCATGAAAGCAGTTCTTGCTGTCAATACCCGAGTTTTTCCGCTGCCGGCTCCTGCAAGAACAAGGAGCGGTCCATTTACACGGGATACAGCCTTAGCCTGATTATGATCAAGAACGACACCAGCTTCTTTTAAATCATGTAAATAATGAAATGATTCATTCATTTCATATCGTTTGGCTGGAGTAAAAGGAGTTTTTATTTTCAATGTCTGTGCTTTTTTATAAGTGTTTCCTGCCGGAGTTTCTGCTGTTATGGATCGGGATTTTGGAATTCTAAATCCATTTTGTTCCTTATACTCTTGTTGTTCGTTATGTTTTGATATAAGGAGGGTTGGAGGATCCCCACACTTCTTATCTTCCTTATGTATATGATAAAAGAAAGGTTCCTTTTCAATCCCTATGTAGAACCGAACAGGATCACCACAAGCTGGGCAATGGAGCTTTCCCTTTTTGCCATTTTCATAAATAAATTGGTATAATTCTCGGTTCATATGATTCAAATCAATGATTGCATTATTAAACTTCGCTGTTTTCATCTAGTAATCCTCAACTTTGCCTTTGTTTAGACAAACCCTATCATAACAAAAAAGCATATGACTTCGAAAGTTTTTTAAGAAAATGGTCATAAATAGAAACCTATTTTCGTATTTCTATAGAAAGTGTTTGTACAAAGAAGGAGGAAAAAATGGGGTATATTATTCCAGTTAACCATTATCAATATAGCCAATATGCGGAGAGAGTGGGTATCAAAAAGTATGACCCATATCGATTCGTTCCTATTAATCGAATAAAGCCTTCAGTCAATCCTTCAGAGAAAGAACATTCACTCGAGCTAACCCCCACTGACAAAAAAACATCAGGAAAAAATCAGAAAGTGCCTAATGATCGAATGGAAAGATTATATGGAGAAATTACAGGGAAGGGACTTCTTTACAGTGACTTTGCCTAGTGGTAGTTACTTACGAAAAAAAACTTCTGTCAAGGTGACAGAAGTTTTTTTACAGATCTTTTTTCATTGTCCGATGGGGGATGCCTGCATCTAAAAACTCATCAGAGATTATTTCATAGCCTAAGCGGCTATAAAAAGGAATGGCATGTGTTTGGGCATTTAGCTTTACAGAATGAATGTCATGCTCTTTGGCATATTCCTCAATTTTCTGCATAATCATTTTTCCCGCACCAGTTTTTCGCTTGTCTTTAAGGACGCAAATTCTTTCAGCTTTCCCAATCCCATCAATTGTTCGAAATCTGCCTGCACCTATTGGAGATTCTCCGTCATATTGAACAAAATGAATGGCTAAGTCATCATACTGATCGATTTCTTCTTCTTCGGGAACCTGCTGTTCCTGAATAAAAACAATTTTGCGAACAGATAATGCATCCTGTAATTCTTGATGATTTCCTACGACTTTTACAATCATACTAGTTCCCTATTCCCTTCCAAGTCGAAATGTTTCGTATACAGTCCATGATCCGTTTTCTAGCTGATACAACAGGTGGAAACGGTCAACGCTGTCCTCATAATTAAATTGGTTCATTCTTAGCGTGCCATAAACATCTGAATGCTCATCATTAGAGAGGTTCTGCCCAACCGTAATATGAGGAACAAATGCATAATCGGAATTTTCGATATTAATTTTATCATTTATTTCGCTTTGAAGCTCTTTCAGCTCTTCTGATCCTTCTATTTTTAAATAGATAACATTGTTAACAGGTTTAAAAGAACTAAACTTTGTCGATTGGATATTAAAAGGCTGATAGTTGTTTGAAATTTCGTTTAAAGTAACTGTAAGCTGATCCATATCTTTTTCTGGTACATCGAATGATGATTTTAGCGTAATGTGCGGAGGAATTAAGGAATAATTCGGATCATACCTTTTTCGGTAAGAATTCGCAAAGTCCTGAAGTTTTTTTGATGGAAAAATAACAATACCTAATTTCATCACATGACCTCCATATTAGATTTTTAATGTATTATATAATAAATATTGGGAAAAATATAAAATTTAATATTATTATAACAAAATTTTAATAAACAAAGAACTTATCATAAGAAAATATAATGAATCTAGAAAAGAATTAGGACGAAAACATATGTTTTAATGCTTGCTTTAGATTTGGCTGCCAATAAGTCCATGTATGATTCCCTTCAAATTCTTCATAAAAATAAGGGAACTTTAATTCATTAAGTAGTTCTGATAATTCACGGTTAGGTGTTAAAAAATCTGCAATTTCCTTTGTTGTTGTCTTGACTGCCGTTTCTTCTTTGCCAATGACATGATAAATATGTAGAAGGTGTGGCTCTTTAACTTCTTTAACGGCTTTCATTACATCCTCATTAACCATTGGAGATTGTAAAATAACCTTACCAAATGTATGAGGATATTGAATAGCTGCCATTAGAGAAACAGTTGCTGCTAAGGAATCTCCAATAAGTGCACGGCCCATCCCCATCTGATAAGTTGGGAATTCTGCATCGATAAATGGAACCAGCTCGTGTGCAAGAAAGCGGATATACGCCTGATGCTGCTCACCACTCGGATGATATTTTCTTCTTCGATCTTCTACGTTTTTGTAAGGAATGCCTACAATGATTATTCTTTCAATCATATTGTTTTCTAATAATTCATCTGCCATCCTGCCAATTCTTCCAAACTGAAAATAATCTTTGCCATCTTGGGCAAAAAGGATTGAATATTTGTATAAAGGATTGAAAGCTGATGGCAGATAAATTAGAATCTGTAAGTCTTCACCAAGCTCTTTACTTGAGAATGTTATATCCTTAATTGTTCCTCTAGGTATACTCAATTTAATACCTCCATTTTCTATTTATTTGGCTCATCAAAATATATTATCATAAATGGTCAAAAACTAAAAAAAGTAGGTATTGTAGCCTGTGCCTTCGGATACAATTCGACAGAATTTATCCAAAATTAATAATAATTGTTTACTAAATTGATGTTTATATGTATTATATTTTCTATACCTATCCAATTAATTTACTTTTCCGCAAAGGGGTAATTTTTAGAATTTAATATCCTGATGGTAGGTGGCATATATATTCAGTAAAAGAATTACGGAGGAATGATATGATACGATTTGCGTCTGTAAATAAGTATTATGGAGACTTTCATGTACTTAAAGATATTAATCTAGAAATTAAAAAAGGGGAAGTTGTAGTTGTTATAGGTCCATCTGGATCAGGGAAAAGTACGATGCTCCGTTGCATTAATCGTCTTGAGACAATTACTACTGGCGAATTAACAGTTAATAACTTAGTAGTAAACGATAAGAAAACAGATATTAACCAGTTAAGAAGAAATATAGGAATGGTTTTTCAACATTTTAACTTATACCCTCATAAAACAGTTCTTGAAAATATCATAATTGCGCCAACGATGGTATTGAAGAAATCAAAAGAAGAGGCTAAAGAAACAGCTATGTACTATCTTGAAAAAGTAGGAATTCCTGATAAAGCAAAATCATTTCCATCTCAATTATCGGGAGGGCAGCAACAAAGGGTTGCAATTGCAAGAGGACTTGCGATGAAACCTGAAATTATGCTGTTCGATGAGCCTACTTCTGCGCTTGATCCAGAAATGGTTGGTGAAGTGCTAGATGTTATGAAAGCGCTAGCAAAAGAAGGAATGACTATGGTCGTTGTTACTCATGAAATGGGATTTGCTAAGGAAGTAGCTGACCGAATTGTATTCATGGATCAAGGTCAAATTGTTGAAGAGGGAATTCCGGCTGAGTTTTATGCGAATCCAAAGGAAGAAAGGGCTCGTACATTCCTTAGTCGTGTATTAAATCATTAAAACAAAAGGGGGATTATTTATGTTTAAGAAAAAAGGAAGAAAAATAGCAGGTATCCTGTTCTTATCTGCAACAATGCTTCTTGCTGCATGCGGCAAGGATGAAAAGGAAACGACAGGTTCTGGCAGCAAAAATGCTTTAGAACAAATTAAAGAAAATGACAAAATTGTAATTGGGGTAAAGCATGATACTAGATTATTCGGACTTAAAAACCCGAGTACTGGTGAAGTAGAAGGTTTTGATATTGATATTTCAAAAGCATTGACTAAAGAGCTTCTTGGTGATGAGAACAAAGTAGAATTTAAAGAAGTTACTTCTAAAACGCGTATTCCAATGTTAAACAATGGTGATATTGATGCAATTGTAGCAACGATGACAATCTCAGAAGAGCGTAAAAAAGAAGTTGATTTCTCTGATGTTTATTTTGATGCCGGACAATCACTGCTTGTTAAAAAAGGAAGCGCCATTAAAGGTCTTGAAGATTTGAAGAGCGGCACGAAAGTTCTTGCTGTTAAAGGTTCGACATCAGCAAAGAACATTCGTGAAAAAGCCCCTGACACAACTGTTTTAGAATTTGAAAACTATGCTGAAGCATTTACTGCCTTAAAAGCTGGTCAAGGAGATGCTTTAACGACAGATGATTCTATTCTTTACGGTATGGCTGACCAAGATTCAAACTTTGAGCTTGTTGGCGGAACTTTCACAGAAGAGCCTTATGGAATTGCTGTTAAAAAAGGAAATGAAGAATTAGTTAATGCTATTAACGATGCTTTGAAGAAGTTAAAAGAAACTGGAAAGTATGATGAAATATATAGCAAGTGGATTAAAACTAACTAGTATCAAATGATGTCAGGATGAGCAATTGCTCATCCTGACCACTTTTTATAAAAAGGAGGGGAAATCAGTTTGCTTGATTTTACAATACTTACTGATAATTTAGACACATATTTAGAAGGATTTAAAAATACAGTGTTTTCTAGCATTATGGGACTTATTGGAAGCTTTTTTCTTGGGATTATTGTAGCAGTTATGAGAATTTCCCCATTTAAACCACTAAATTGGCTTGGAACTGCATTTGTTGAGTTCTTCAGAAATATCCCGCTTCTTATTATTGCTTTCTTCTTTTTTAATGGTCTTCCTGCTATAGGTGTAACTTTATCTGGTTTTACTGCTGGTACAATTGCCTTGGCGATTTATACAGCTTCATTCATTGCTGAAGCAATTCGAGCAGGCATTCAATCGATTCCGAAGGGACAAATGGAAGCAGCAAGGTCTTCTGGTCTAACATACTTGCAAGCGATGAATGTAATCATATTGCCCCAGGCAATAAAAATAGTCATTCCACCGATTGGAAACCAGTTTATTAACCTTGTCAAGAATTCTTCTATTTTAGGAATGGTAGCTGGTTTAGATTTAATGTATTTTGGTGATATTATTTCGTCAAATACATTTGTGACATTTGATGTATATATTTTCGTAGCAATCTTTTATCTTGTTTTAACCATTCCATTAAGTCTAGGCGTTGGCTATCTTGAAAAACGCTTGGCTAGAAGCCATTAAGGAGGGGAACTATGGATTTTATTGGAGCTCTCTCAGTCGATCATTTAAAATTCCTCGGTACTGGCTTTATGGTGACGCTTTACATTGCATTTATATCTATTTTCTTGAGCTTTATCATTGGAATCGTTATAGGAACTTTACGATATGCTAAAATATCAGTATTATCAAAAGTCATAGCAGTGATCGTAGAAACCATTCGAAATACTCCGCTATTGTTAATCATTTTCTTTACCTTTTTTGCACTGCCGGAAATTGGGATCAAAATGAGTAAGCCTGTAGCTGCCATCACTGCATTGACAGTATTTACATCAGCCATGCTATCTGAAATTGTAAGGGGCGGATTAAATTCTATTGATAAAGGTCAAATGGAGGCTGCTCGGTCATCAGGGCTAACATATATTCAAGCATTATTTAAAATAATCATGCCTCAGGCCTTAAGAAGAATGGTACCTCCGATTGTAAGTCAATTTATTTCTTTACTTAAAGATACATCACTATGCGTAATTATTGCTTTACCAGAACTGATGCGTAATGCTCAGATTATCTATGCACAAAATATTAATTATATAATTCCGATATTTATCGTTATTTCAATCATGTATTTTGTTGTGAACTATGGCCTGTCATTAGTTGCACGAAGGCTGGAAAGCAGACAAGTATAATAAATGAGTGTCAATCAACCGATTTTCTTTGCAAGTTAGAGAATCGGTCTTTTCATTTAAGAAAACCTAAATTAATCATTGTTAATGAAAAGAAAGCAAAAATGATTGACTTTTTCTACAAAATTAATATAATAGAACATATACTTAATAAACGATCTGATAGTTCAGCGGGAGAACACTACCTTGACAGGGTAGGGGTCGGGGGTTCAAATCCCTCTCAGATCATT
>NZ_JBALOW010000078.1:0-25234 GCF_036965085.1 Bacillus sp. JJ1532 | reverse complement strand
AGCAGAGAGTCTGGACGGACATTTCACCGAGAAATGGGTTTGAAAAGTCCAAGCAGAGAGTCTGGACGGACATTTCACCGAGAAATGAGTTTGAAAAGTCCAAGCAGAGAGTCTGGATGGACATTTCATCGAGAAATGAGTTTAAAAAGTCCAAGCAGAGAGTCTGGACGGACATTTCATCGAGAAATGGGGTTTGAAAAGCCCAAGCAAAGTAAAAAGGTTAAGCAACTTATCAACTGGATTAACAATGTCCTTTAGTCTTTCTAATTAGAAAGAACCTCAGCACAGTCCTCGAAAGTTTAAGTAGAGGTTCTTATTCGTCGCTCTCAATACTTACATTAACTTCTTTTAACCGGTCAGTTACTAGAGGGACGACCATTTGGAAATATTCATTTGCCTTAAACCTCAATTGATTTCCGTCTATAAATAAGAATTCATATTCAGGAAAATCCCCTTTCTCTCCCTTATAATAAATCACTTTTTCCACCTCGCTCCATGAATAGGAAAGGTCCTGTTTAGAAAAGAGAGTTCTGTATGATAGGCCATCATCTGAAATTAATTTAAAAGATTGGGATGCCGTCCAAAAGGGAATGACACTCAAGCAGACAAATGCGATGCTTAATATAATCGAAAACTTTCTGATATCGAATATGGAAATAATCATTGCAGCAATAACTAATAAAAACAACCCGATCCCATAGACAATGTAATTTTCTCCGGGTACAAAAACAACCTGGTAAATTCCTTTCGTGTAATATACACTATCTGCTATTGTCTGCGGGGCAAAGATGAGGAGAAAAGGAGTTGAAACAGCAATACATATTCCAATGGCCAAAAAAACATGCTTAGGCTGATAATTTTTTTCCAATTCATATCCTCCTTAAGATAATTAACCTTTTAATAGGGTCTTTCCATTTATCATTAATATCCATTTTAGTGAATTGTACAATATTTTCAATCTCGTAATAATGATGACCAGTCAACGTTTAATCTGAATTTGTTAAGTGGAACCATTTTCTAAAACTCCCGTCTAAATGTAAGGAGGGATAAATACAATGAAAAAACTAAAAAGTTGGTGGATTCTTTTTCTCATTATGCTCACTGGTTGTTCCGGACAAGAAGAACTATTAACAAGAATTGATGTTCAAAAAGTGAATGAAGAAGGAATGTACGAAGATGAAATCATTATTTCAGATAAAGAAACGATAAATCTACTAAGGAATTCTTTTGAAAAAGTGAAATGGGAACCTAACACAAAAGCTGAAATGTCGAGGAAAGAGGATGTATTGGCTACCTTATTCTACACTTTTGATGAGAATATGCCTGAAAGACTCTATGAATATAGAATTTGGTTTAACTCTAATGAAACTTCCACCATTATCAGTAATAATGAAAAAGAAGGTTATGGAACCTTGGATGAAGAAAACACAAAAGTAATCAAAAAAGCTTTTTCAATGTCATCGGAGGATTAGAGTTGAATCGTTCATTTTACGCTCTATTAATCAGCCAAACCTCCACGAATTTGGGGTTTGCTTTATATACAATGGTCGTTGTGCTGCATCTTTACAATGAAACCGGCTCGACCACAATATCGGCGATGGTCACATTAATAAGTGTATTATCCCGAATGGTAAGCGGAATATTTTTGCCCTCCGTATCGGATCGATTTCAGCTGAATCAGTTGTTGATATTTTCTCAGATTGCACAAGTGATGCTGTTATCTGTACTGTTTATTCTTTTTCAACAATCGCTTGATACGGTTATTATTATATTTATATTTAGTTTATTAGCAGTCATCTCGTTTTTTAATGGATTTTTTTCTCCTGTTAAAAGCACGATTGTTAAGGCTGTTGTTCCTGAGCATTCTAGGGTTAAAGCAAATAGTCTATTATCAAGTGTGGATCAAACCTTTTTATTTTCTGGCTGGACCTTTGGAGGGGTGCTGCTTGCATTCCTTGGAAAACAAACCACTCTTGTGATTACTATCTGTTTTCTAGCGGTTTCCGTAGTCAGCTTATTTTTTATAAAAATGAACCGGTCAACCAGCATAGTTACTGCAGAAGGAATGATCAGCAGGTTAACCTCTGGGTGGAAGTACCTTTTCCAGCACGAAGGATTGCGGGTCATCGTGATCATGGATGTAATGGAAACATTGGTCGGATCTATCTGGATAGGAGCTGTCACACTCACTTTCGCAAAAGAGGCACTCGGAAAAGGAGAAGCCTGGTGGGGCTATATCAATGGCGGCTATTATTTTGGAGCGATTTTAGGCGGGTTTCTTGTCTTCCGATTTTCAAAATTCTTAAAGGGTCGCTTAACGATACTCATGTTGATCGGTTCAGCTGCTTTTGGTTTATTGACCTTTTCATATGGCTTCGTAGGCCATGCATATCTTGCTGTGCTTTTAGTCATTTTAATGGGCCCTTCCTTTCAAGTTAGAGATTTGGCGCAAGAAACGATGTTCCAAAATAGTACAGACGAAAAGACGCTTACTCGGATTCTTGCTGCTAAAGCTACATTGGTACAATTGATCTTCATTTTTTCAATTATTGGCATTGGGGCTTTGACTGACCTGATTGGCGTCCGGCTCGTTTATATTCTGTCCGGCGGTTTAATGCTTCTTTCCTCTCTATATGGATTCGTCCATCTTTATTTGCATGGAAAAGGGTTATCATTGGAGGGGGAAGCGAGGGAAATGACATAGTATTATTTTGAAAAGACGACATTCGCTAAGTAAAGTGGGTGTCGTCTTTTTCAAAGCTATTTTACAATAATGTTGCATTTAACTAATCTGATTAGTTAAAATGATAATATAATTAGTTGCTTTGAGAGGATACGAAAATATGAAAATAACAAAAATGCATTCCGTTTATCAATTAGCTTTTATGCCACGGTTATTCCCTGTAAATTGTTATTTAGTTGAAGAGGAGACTAGTCTCACTCTTATTGATGCCGCTATGCCATACAGTGCAAAAAGCATTATCCAGTCGGCAAGGAAGATTGGAAAGCCTATCACAAATATCATTATTACTCATGCCCATGCTGATCATGTAGGTGCATTAGACATACTAAAAGAGATTTTGCCAGAAGCACAAGTAAGCATTTCTTCCAGGGACTCACACCTATTAAGAGGAGATACTACAATCCATCCTGATGAAAAAAATTCCCCGATACGCGGAGGGGTTCCGAAAAATATTAAAACCCGCCCTGATAATTTGCTTCATGAAGGGGAACGGATTGGTTCATTAGAGGTTATCCATTCGCCCGGCCATACACCAGGCTCTATCTCTCTTCTAGATACGAGGAATCGAAGTTTAATAGTTGGGGATGCATTCCAAACTAGAGGCGGGATCGCTGTTTCTGGAGTGGTGAAGCCATTATTTCCTTTTCCGGCATTAGCCACTTGGGATAAAGAAACCGCGCTTATAAGTGCTAGAAAATTAGTCAGCTGCCAACCGAGTTTGCTTGCTGCCGGACATGGGAAAATGATTGATCATCCAATTGAATTGATGAAAAAGGCTATTGATCATGCAGAAATGAAATAAGCGCAAGAGAATAGAGGTAATGAAGATGACACGTCGTACGAAAATAGATTTAGCTGTAATTTTACTTAAAGCAACACAATTAATTGATGAACATGGCTTAGACCAGCTTTCTCTTGGTGTGCTGGCTGAGGAACTGCAAATTCGCCCTCCGTCCTTATACAACCATGTGAACGGATTAAATGAATTGAAGCAAAAGCTAGCCATTCATGGATTGAGAAAGCTATATGAGACGATGCTTCAAGCTGCTGCGGGACGTTCGGGTGATGATGCCATTAAAGCCCTAAGTGAAGCATATATTCAGTTTGTAAGAAATCATCCTGGACTTTATGAGGCAACTTCGAGATTTCCTGATCCTGAAGATAAGGAATTACAGGAAGCGCAGGAGTCCATTGTCCGTCTTGCTGTCCAAGTACTGCAAGTGTATAGCCTGGAGGAAGAACAAGCTATTCATATGGTCAGGGGGTTCAGAAGTATTTTGCATGGTTTTGCCTCGATTGAACAAATGGGTGGCTTTGGGCTGCCCTATGATACGGATAAAAGTTTGTCAATTCTCATAAATACATTCATTAAAGGTCTTCATTCTTATGAAAATGAGAAGGTGAATAGTGATGCTTTTAGAGAGTATTAAGGTAGTGAACATCATCCTTCGTTTTTTGCTGGAGCTTTTTGGCCTGTCTGTTTATGGATATTGGGGATATAAAATGGGGACGACATCCATTATGAGATGGGGGCTTGCGGCTGGAATTCCTATTATGATTGCGCTTGTTTGGGGTTTATTCGGATCGCCAAAAGCAACCTTTCAGCTTTCAGGAATCTCTCATTTATTGCTCGAAATAGGCATCTTTCTTATCCCTGTCGTATTGCTGATTAGTCTCGGGAAGGTTCAATTAGCTTGGGTTTATGGGATTATAGTGGTTGTGAACCGTATTTTAATGTATCTTTGGGAGCAATGATAGATATTTGATTCGGGATTATGTGATTTGTTAAAGTAGGAATAGAGGCAGGTGGACAAAATTGGCTAAAACAATTGTTGAAAAACTAAATCTAACAAAATATAAAAAAGCTGCGGTTTTGGGAATGCCTGAGGGTACAGATTATCTAGCAGAATTAACAGATTATGATACAGAACTGACGAATAGTCCGTATGATCTTATTTTTGCCTTCGTGTTAGATATGGAGTCTTTAAAGGGCCTTGTAGACAGGGTGATTGAGAAAAATGATTTAACGGAAAATGGATATATCTTTTTGGCTTACCCCAAGAAGGGGAATAAAGTTTATCCTACCTTTATTCACCGCGATCATTTATTAGGCGGGTTAGGTGCAAATGAGGATGGTTACATCGGTGCAAGCAATCTTAAATTTGCCCGTATGGTAGGACTGGATGATGTCTTTACAGTTGTAGGCCTTAAAATTGATGCTAAAAGTAAAGGAAGCACTTCTACAAAACCAAGCCAATGTGTGGATGATTATATCGAAATGATTCCAAATGTGGAGAAAGACTTGCAGGATACACCAGATTTGCTTGCAATCTATCAATCGCTAACACCAGGGTATCGAAAGGATTGGGCCCGTTATGTGTATAGTGCCAAACAAGAGGCAACAAAAGCGAAACGGCGCGATGAAATGAAAATGATCCTTGCTGCTGGCTACAAAACTAGGGATTTGTATCGCAGAGATCATAAATAGGGGAATTAAGCTGGAAAAAAAGACGTTCATTAAGTAAATCTAACTTGATGAACGTCTTTTTTAGCTAACATATTTCTTGCCTCAAAAATCAATCCTCACTATCTAACCAAACACCCTCTACATGCTTTCTCTTTTGCTCCTTATTGATTTTCCGATATTCCTTTGTCTTGAAAATGATATCGAAGTCATAGTTTTCGGGATACAATTCACTTCCTTTTATATAAAGCTTTAACCGTTTATGATTAATTGTCCGCTTTTCTCCCTGTATTTGAACAACATAATCACCTTTCGAATCTGGTCCTTTATATATGATTCCCATCTCATTTGTTTCCGTTAATAAAACATTATCTCCTTGTTCAAATAGGGTAAAGCTTTCCGTACTTGAATCAAGGGATGGTTTTTTTGCAGTCCTTCTCGCATATTTATTAATGGCAATTTGCTTCTGGTAGCCTGGCCCTTTTAAAATAGCTGCATCTAATTCATCGCGATAGCTTCGATTATTTTTATAAGTAATTTGATGAGCCTTTTCGATCAATTCTGGGTGCATGCCAAGCTTGATCGCGATGTCGAAAGCCTGGCTGTTTCCGCTTTGTCCAAGAAGAAGCCTATAGGTTGGCCGCAATGTTTCAATATCAAATTCCATCATCCCATTCAGAAATCCGCTTGTTTTTTCCGCAAATTCCTTCATTTCATTGTAGTGGGTAGTGGCAAATAAAGTAGCACCCTTTTGGTAAAGCTGCTCGAGAATCACAATAGCCAATGCCATACCCTCACTTGGGTCTGTCCCTGAACCCAATTCATCAAGAAGGACAAGTGAGCGGTCATTTGTGACTCGCAGGATATCAATAATATTTACAAGCCTTGAACTGAATGTGCTTAAGTTCTGTTCAATGCTTTGCCCATCTCCAATATCAACGAAAATATGCTGAAATATAGCAATCTCGCTTCCAGGATTAGCTGGTATCGGCAAACCTGTTTGTGCCATCATGGTGAGCAGACCAACTGTTTTCAAGGTAACCGTCTTTCCACCGGTATTCGGCCCGGTTATGACTAAAGCGCGATGCTCTTCACCAAATTGAATGGAAAGTGGAACAGCTTTGTCGCCAAGCATCGGATGCCGAGCTTCTTTTAGGTTGATTACATAATCTTCATTTAATATAGGATTCGAACAGCCTGTTTTTCGGCTATACGCTGCCTTTGCAAATAGGACATCATAATGATGCATCGTTTCGATAGCAATTTTGATTATATGCTCATGCTGAAGCACCTTTTCCGTTAATTCATATAAAATCCTTTCCGTTTCCTGCTCTTCAGCCATACGCAAAAGCTCAATTTCTTCTTGAATAGAACCTAATTCAGAAGGCTCCATATATAAGGTTGAGCCTGATGCGGAAGAATCAAGAACGGTTCCTTGCACTTTGGAGCGATACTGTCTTTTCACAGAGATGGCAATCCGGGTATTCCTTTCAACGAGTAACGTATCCTGCAAATATGCTGCATACCTCTTTGATTTTACGAGCTGCTGGGCTTTCTCCTTCAGCTTATCTGTTTGGATCGAAAGCTGTCTTCTTAAATAAGCTAAATCGCTTGAAGCATGCTGGTCAACCTGCCCATGACGGATGCAACGGTTAATTTCCTCCTCTAGCTCCCGCACCTCACCAATCGATTCCGCATATAAACTTACATTCGGAGCTGCATAGTGCTTATCCTTCATGAATTGTTTTAGCTTCGAGCAATGCTGCAGGAACGAAAGAACGTACGTAAACTGATCAGCACGAATATAAATTCCTTTTCTCGCCTGTGTTAGATAGTGATCCATTTCATCCAGAGTATGAATAGGGACACTGCTGCTAATTTTGATAATTTCCTCTGCTTCAGCGATCTCTTTTAATGATAACTCCATTCGTCGTTTATCTAACAATGGACGTAATGCTTGAAGGGTGTTTTTCCCCCGATTCGTTTTCGCAAAACTTGCGATTTCGTTTAGAATTTCTTGATACCCCAATACATCAATGGTTTGCTGATTCATTTTGAATCCTCCTATTATGATCTTTTATTTAAACCATTTAAACTGCATAAAAAAAACCGCCATGAACAAAATCGCTCATGACGGTAAGAAGAAATGGAAACATGCAATGGCAAACTAAAATTGCGCGCAGCACAATAGGGATGGAAATGCCCTCATTTCCCTATCTTTGCACACAAAAAAGCTATGACCAAACATGCCATAGCGGGTTCACCAAATCTTCTATGCTATGATGCGTGTTCTTAACATCCCTCGAAAAAGCGCACACTTAAGAAACCAGTAAATTGACCGGTTTTTTGCTTTCTTCAAGGCCGTATGAAAATAACGGTTAGTTAAGAACATTCACACTCATAAAACAAACTCCTTTGAGTTTACATTTTTATACAAATTAAATATACCTTGAATGTGCTTGGGAGGTCAATACAAGAATGAAGATTCTAATATTGTTAATGTGTATGACCTTGAAATATTAGGATAAAAAGAGGAGTTTAGATTTTTGAATGGAATATTTTAATAATTCTAGAAAGTTATTATGAAGGATTTGAATGTGTCGAAACTTCAACAATAAAAAATAGGAGGGATCCATTTGAAAGCCATCTTTATTACCGAATTTGGAAATCCTGAAGTAATGAAATATGTCGATTCTGAAATTCCTCATATTAAGCCAACTCAGGTATTAATAAGAGTAGAAAAAACAAGCGTGAACTATGCGGATGTAAAGGCGAGATATGGGAAAAAGGGAAGTTGGAGCTCTCCGTTTATTCCTGGACTAGATGCGGCTGGTGTTATTGTAGAGATAGGATCTGAGGTACAGAACTTTCGAGTTGGACAGCGGGTTATTGCATTTCCAGCCGAAGGATCCTATGCGGAATACGTGGTTTCAGAAGAGAAGCTTACTTATGAGATTCCGGATAACATCGATTTTGCTACGGCTGCTGCTTGTCCAATTGTTTCTTTTCTTTCCTATAAAATGCTTCAGGATATAGCAAAAATTGAACAAGGGGAAACAGTACTTATCCATTCGGCGGCTGGCGGGGTTGGAACAACGGCTATTCAAATGGCAAAGCTTTTAGGTGCAAGCAAAGTAATTGGAACAGTTGGAGATGAAAAGAAAGCATCGGTTGCTATTAAGGCAGGTGCAGATCATGTCATTAGTTATAACAAAGAAAACTTTGCAGACCGGGTGAATGAGTTTACAGATGGGCAGGGGGTTAATATTGTTTTAGATTCTGTTGCTGGGGTGGTCACTGAAAAAAGTCTACTCTGTTTAGCGCCGTATGGCCGGTTGGTCCAATTTGGTAATTCTAGCGGAACTGCAGGCATATTTAATACAAGTGATTTGCATGCAAGTTGCCGATCAGTACTCGGATTCAGTTTAGGCACAACGAGAAGGCTCCGGCCAGAATCGTTGCAGCATACTGCTAAACAAGTTTTACAATACATAAGCGAAGGAAAACTTAAATTTGAAATCGGTCATCGCTTTCCTTTAGAAGAAGCCGTTCAAGCTCACAAGCTTATTGAGAGCAGGAAAAGCATGGGGAAAATTTTATTGGATGTAAAATAAATTTGTAAAGTAAAAAATTCAAGAAAAATTAGGCTTGCTGCGCCACGTTGCCAATCAAATCCGAAGTTAACTTAAACACAAGAGCAGGAGTATTTCTCCTGCTTTTGTGTTTACTGAATTTGTTTTTCATCTACGTAGCTCATAAAATCCTTCGCTTTAATAAACTCCGCTTGAAGATCGGAAGGGATCATTTCGATATCGATTGGTCCTTCACTCGGATCGATATTACTTTTCACTAACACTTCCTCATAGGTCATAAGTGCTTCAATATAGGCTGTATACTCCTCAGAGGATAAGATTTCTTTACTTGATTTTAGTCCATTTAGTTTATCGAAGAAAGGCTGAACTCCCATTAATGCCTGTTTGATTTTATCTGCCTCTTCTGAAGGTAATTGAGAATAATCTATATTTCCATATGGATTGCCATATTGTAATTTCGATGACGTCACCACATTTAGCAATTCCTTAAAATCATTGTATTCTTCTGTGCTTAGTTCACCTTTAGCCTGTGATAACTTCGCACTTAAAAGCATGTATCCATTCATAGTGGCCTTAGAGATATGCTTCTTTAAGTTTTCGAAGGAACCGTAAATGTCATCAGCTAAAAAGGACTGGGAAGCAAAAACTCCGGTTGGGATGAGCAAGGTTGCTGCTAAAATGCCTGCAGCCAAACGTTTTCTCAATTTTCCGTTTGCAGTTTCGATGTTGCTTATGATTTTTGTTTTTAATTCTGATGGGGGCATAAATGAATTACCTTTTTCTTGTAGAGACTCTCTTAACTGATTTTCAATATTCATAAACATTCCTCGCATTCTCTAAAAGTTTTTTTCCTTTCTCATTGGCGCGCAATTTATTTAATGCCGCATTAATTCGTGACTTCACCGTTCCAAGCGGAATCTCTAAAATTCTTGCAACCTCGTCTTGAGAAAAATCGTTTAAATAACGAAGAATAATCACCTGTTGCAACTTATAAGGCAGCTGAGTAACTAATTCAACAAGCTCCTGATTGGTCAATTTATCAACAACTTCATTTGAGAAATCTAAGACTGCCGTCTGTTTTAATGCTTCTGCCTTTTTAATGATGCGCACATGCATCCATCTTTTTCGCCGATAGGACTGAATTTGTTTCATCACAATCCCCATATACCAAGATTTAAACGGCCTGTTGGTATCATATTTTTTCAAAGATTTGAAGAGCTGTATGTAAATTTCCTGAACCAAATCATCTACATCAGCTTTGTCCTCAATAAGGAAACGAGTCGTTTTATATATATCAGGGATTGTTCTTTCATAAAGCTCGTTGTACGCTTGCTTATCATCCGATAGAATCCGTTCGATTAATGGATGATGATAATTAGGGTCTGTCATTCAAATGAACACCTCCTTATTGTTTTCTACTATATATTGGTAAGATATTGAAGTTTCGTTCGATAATTATTAATAAATATTGTTATTTCTTTTAAAAATGATCGGTTGCATTATATAAGGATTATAAAGTAAGGATTGAGATAAAGGAAAAAGTAGGTAGTTTCCAGAATATAAATTCTATATACACAAATGGAGTGAGAGAATGTTTCCAATACTTGAAACAGAAAGATTGCTGCTACGAGAACTTGTTGAAGAAGATACACAAGGGGTTTTCAATTGTTTTTCCAATCCTGATGTCACACGTTTCTATGGACAAGATACTTTAACAAGCATGGAGCAGGCTAAAGAGTTTATCCGGTTTTTTGAACAAAATTTCAGTGAAAAACGTGGGATTAGATGGGGAATTCAGGTAAAAGACGGGGGAGAAGAAATCATTGGCACAATCGGGTTTAATCTCTGGTTACCTAAACATAAGAGGGCTGAGATTGGCTACGAGATCCATCCCAATCATTGGCGCAAGGGTTATGCGGCTGAAGTGGTTTCCAAAATTGTATCATATGGCTTTACTGAACTTGGATTAACACGAATTGGAGCAGTTGTTTTTATCGAAAATGACGCATCAAATGCACTTCTGACAAAGCTGGGATTTGAAAAAGAGGGCGTATTAAGAAATTATATGTATCAAAATGGAGTTCCCTACGATACGAACGTGTACTCTTTATTAAATGTATAAACAGGCACTCAGATAAGAGGAGATTCAAATGTTAAATGTTATCAATCTAAACTTAGACCCAAACCGAAGAGCTATTATTATTTCAGATGTACACGCTAATCTTTTGTTATTTAAAAGGCTGTTAGAGAAGGTTCATTACGATAATGACGATTACCTCTTTATAAATGGAGACCTTTGTGAAAAAGGAGAAAACAGTTTAGAGATCGTTCGCTACGTAAAGGAGATGACAGAGCAATCCTCGAATGTTTTTGTCACGAAAGGGAACTGCGATATTTTGCACCGTTATGTATTTATGGGGAATGAAAAAATTCTCAACTATATGAAGGCAAGAAAAAATTCTATCTTAAATGAAATGCTGGAGCAGGGGAAACAGTCTTTAACGCATTTTAATCAAATTCAGCAGCTTGCTCAATATTATGAAACTCATTTTAAAGAAGAACTGAACTGGCTGGAATCTTTGCCTGTGGCTATTGAAACAGAGAACTTCATTTTGATCCATGCTGGTATTGAGGACCGGGCCGATTGGGAAGAAACAGATGAAAACTTCGCTTTATCTGTCGATTCCTTTTTTGATAGAGGGCATCAGGCGAAGAAAACCGTCATAGTCGGACATTGGCCAGTCGTTAATTATCGTTTTCATTCCGAGAGCTCTAACAATCCAATAATTGATTTTGAGAAAAAGATCATTGCCATTGATGGTGGCAATCAGATTAAAAGGGATGGACAACTGAATGCCCTTATTTTCGAGAATAATCAATTTTCGTTCGAGTTTGTTGACGAGCTTCATGAGAAAAGGAAAGTTAAAAAAGACTACTTAGATCAGACAGGTCGTGTCGGAACAGTCACCTATCCCAATTATGAAATGAGTATTATTCACAGAGAACCTTACTTTACACTTTGCAGGAATATTAAACTTGGGGTTGAGCAATGGGTGAAAAATGAGTATTTAGTTGAAAATGATGAGGGTGTGTGCTGTAAAAATGATTTAAGCACAACATTTTTATCGGTCCGATATGGTGAAATTGTGAAGGTGCTCAATGCGGAAGTATCTGGTTATACATTAGTCAAAAAAAGGAACGGTTTGGTTGGATGGGTACCAATTGAAGTGGATGGAATGGAATTGCTGACAGGTGACTTCAAGGCAGAATAAAGCAGGAGAGTCATTTCTGCCTGCTTTATTCATACAATTCATTGCTTCATGGCTTTAATGCCCTTTTTTAAATCAATAATGGCTTGTAAGTGCATTCCTTCATGGAAGATGGTTCGAATTAAAACCTGTTCAATTGTTTGCATGCCTAATTCGGTTGGTTTATACTCAACCTCTAAACGATTGCCATATGCCTCTTTTATATCGGCAGGCTGAGATTTAAGCATCCGTTTTAAATCTCCCAAAGAAGGAGTTTCCGCACTAAAGTCAGCCGGAGACGTACCGAATCCAAACCACTTATTAAATTCATCGGGTACAACGGTTTTTTCCTTCGTGACCGCTTGAATCCAAAGATATTGATCAAGGAAAATATGTCCAAGATTCCAGCGAATATTATTGTTATAGCCCTTTGGAATGACTTCGGCTTCCTCTATTGTTACATTCTCCACTGCATCCAATATTTCATTTCGATAGCTTTCTAATTGTCGAAATAATACTTCATGACGTTGATTCATTTAATCTAGCCCCCTTTTTAATTTAAAAATTCGATGAGCACATGTTGTTTCCTGCAAATAATTATATTTTTTAGACAACTCTATGTAAAATAAGTGTAAGAATAAATACTATTTCTAATAGGGGAGGAATTTATCATGACATTCCAGCCGAACATTCTTGTTTTTACCCGTGATAAGGCAGAGGCCGAAGCTTATGCTGACTACATTCGTAATTTTGGATTTTCTTCAGTGAAGGCTGCTGCAACCTTTGAGGAAGTGGAAAGGTACTTGCCAGATACGGAGGTCATTTTGGGATGGAAGTTTCCCACTCAAGTCCTAAATCAGCCAATTGCATCAAATGTCCGCTGGTTTCAATCGATGGGGGCAGGGGTCAATGATTTGGTTGCAGACAAGACAATACCGAACAAAATCCAATTAACCCGTATCGTTGATCAATTCGGAACTTATATTTCAGAATATGTTTTTACATACCTTTTGAACATCGTGAAAGACGTCTCCCGTATGAACAAATCACAAGTGGAACGGAAATGGGATCCATTCATTTCGGAATCCTTGGCAAACAAAACCATCGGGGTGGCTGGACTCGGATCGATTGGGGCTGAAATTGTGCGCAAAGCTCGTGCCTTTGATATGAATGTACACGGATTAAGTTTTAGCGGAAAACAAGCTTCATTAGTGGACCGCCACTATACTCCAGAAAGCTGGGGTGAGTTTGTAAAAGACCTTGATTATTTGGTAACAATTCTTCCTTTAACAGAAGCCACACATCATATCATAGATCGTGACCTTCTACTAACGATGAAGCCGAATGCTTGCCTTGTCAACGTTGGCCGAGGAGCACTGATAAAAGAAGAGGATTTAGTTAACGTTATGCAATCAGGTCATCTTCGTGCCGCCATTCTCGATGTATTCGAGAAAGAGCCGTTGCCGAAGGACCATGCCTTCTGGTCAATGCCAAATGTGTACGTTACATCCCATCTATCAGGACCGAGTACCGTTAATGGAGTTTGCAGTTTTTTTGCAGCAAATCTAAAGCGATTTATAAATGAACAGCCTTTACATGGATTAGTAGACCGTGAGCAAGGGTATTAAAGCAAGATAGATGGGCACACTCTAAAATGAATTAAGTTATAAATAATCATTTTCAAGGAGTGTTAACGTGAAAAGGAAAATTCAGCAGGAAACTCCAGTGATTGCAGAAGGCATCGACACGGAAGATGAACTAATGGAAGACGCGACACCAAGTGAAGTAGCAAAAGGCGAGTATACAAAAGTTATCACAGTATCTTTAGATGAAAACGATCCAAGCTAGTGCTAACACCCTTAATCGCGGTGTTTCTTCAAGACCTAATTCAGGCCTATCAATTGATTGAAGAAGAAATACTGAAAGATATATACGACTGGCATGTTTGTATAGTGAGACAAAATCAAAAAAGCCCATTCCTTAAAAAGTTATTAGGGAATCGGCTTTTTTAAGTTGAAAATCTACTTAGCTTCATTTTTGTCATTTTATCTTTTGATGTATTATCCTTTAGCTATTGGACAATTTATAAATAATCACAAACTGGAGGGATATTATTGAAAAAAGAAGATGAAGAAATATCAGAAGGTTTAAATCAAATATTTGAAATCATTAATGCTAAAGGTGACACAGAAGAGTTAAATGAAAATGTTCAAACACCTGATAACCAATCAAATGAAAATAAATAATTTTTGAGGATTTTTTATCCTCTATTTTCAACCTTTTTACATCAATACTTTATTTTAACCTCTAGTTTTAGAAGTATCCTACTACGTTCGTAAAAAGAATCCTCCATTTATTTTTAAATCGCCATCCGTTCACTTCATACTCTTATATTCAACTTATTCTGCAGTGGTAGCAGTGTCAGTCACACCCGAAATTGTCGAAAGAATACACTAGTCTCGACATTTAATAATCAAAATTCAACATTTATCAAGGGGCCTGTCACTGCTTTATTGATTTAAGTGACTCTTCCTATAACCATACGTAAAGTAAATGACAAGACCGAGAATTAGCCAAACAGCGAAACCTTTCCATGTAAATGCTGAAAGCTGCAGCATTAAATAAACACAAAAGATCACTGCTAAAGCTGGAATAACAGGTACCCAGGGTGTTTTAAATCCACGTTTGAGATCTGGTCGCGTTTTACGAAGTACAGCAACACCAAGAGAAACAGCTGTGAAAGCAAATAATGTACCTATACTTGTCAGTTCAGCTAATTTATCAAGGGGAACTAGGCCGGCAAGAGTGGCAACCAATATTCCTGTTACCCAAGTGCTTTTTAAAGGAACTTTTGTTTTTGGATGAACAGCAGACAAAGCTTTTGGCAGAAGTCCATCTCTGCTAATTGAATAGAACAGACGTGATTGTCCAAACATCATGACGATTAAGACTGTCGTAATTCCAACAATGGCTCCAAGAGAAATAAAACCTGCTGCCCAATCTTGATTAATATATTGCAATCCAAAAGCTACTGGATCTTTCACATTTAGCAAATCAAACGGTACCATCCCAGTAAGAACTAAAGAGACGGCGATATACAAAATTGTACAAACTGCTAATGATGAAATAATCCCGATTGGAAGATTACGCTGAGGATTTTTTACTTCTTCGGCAGCAGTAGATACCGCGTCAAAGCCAAAGTAGGCGAACACGACAACTGCCGCTCCAGTAACGACTCCAGAAAATCCAAACGGCATAAACGGAGTCCAGTTATCCGGTTCAACGTACCAAGCCCCAATAATAATGAATAGAAGTACGACAGCCACCTTAACAACAACCATTGTGGCATTAAATTTAGCAGATTCTTTTACTCCTCTAGAAAGTAATAAAGTAACTAAAAGGACGATAATAACAGCTGGTAAATCGATGATTGTACCTTTTGAGGGATCAAAGGCGTAAGTTAAGGCTGTTGGTAAATGAATTCCAAATCCTGCTAATAACCCTTGGAAATACCCTGACCATCCACTTGCCACCGCGGAGGAGGCGAGTCCATATTCGAGAACTAAATCCCAACCTAAAATCCAAGCAAGTAATTCACCAAAAGCGACATAACTATATGTGTAAGCACTCCCGGATGCTGGAATCATCGAGGCAAATTCCGAATAGCATAATGCTGCAAATACACACGCTAAACCCGCAATAATAAAAGATAGGATTAAGGCAGGGCCAGCATATTTGGCTGCGGCAACTCCTGTCAAAACGAATACTCCTGTTCCAATTATAGCCCCAACCCCAAGCATGGTTAGATCTAGAGCCCCAAGTACCCTTTTGAGTGAATTGTTAGAAAGTTCATTGCCTATCGATTTTTTACGAAATAAATCCATGTTTTTCTCCTGTTATTCATGTCGATTTTTGTCGAAGTGACAAAATAATATTTAGGTGCTAATTTATTACTTGTAAAGATTGTAAATTTTAGAACGCGTAAAACAATCCTAATAAGGCCTAAAATTAAATTACTTTAATCTTTTTTCGCATAGGCATTTTAAGGATCCGGTTTAGAAACAGGATAAATGGGAAAATTCATTCCTCTAGGGATAGTATCTGCAGATATTCTTTATTTAAATCCTAATTTCTCACTTATGAAACTGAGAGATTGGGATTTTTTTTGCTGACTGATATACAATCCCAAGTATTAATTCGCTATGAACAAATGGGGGAACATTCCATAAATTCATAATTTTACTATTATTGGGACTAGTTGTACTAAAGGGAGATTACCCGTCATATACTTCGAATGAATATGATTAGGAGGGGATAAGTTTGGAGTTTCATCAACTGTATGATCCAATGGGGAATGCCTTTCTTTCTACACTATTAGCTGCAATCCCAATATTGACTTTGTTGTATTTGCTCGCATTGCATCCTCATAAGGATAAGCTGGGGAGAAGGCATTATGGAATTGCTGCACCAAAAGCAGCTCTCATTGCTGGGATCGTCACTGTTATAATGGCAATATGGTTAGTAGACATGCCTGTGTCTTCAACATTAGCAGCTTTTGGATATGGATCCTTCTTTGGCATGATGCCGATCGGCTGGATTATAGTTGCCGCAATGTTTTTGTATACGATTACATTGGTGACTGGTCAATTTGATATTGTAAAATTTTCTGTTTTAAATTTATCATCAGACAGACGCATTCAAACACTTCTCATCGCTTTTTCCTTCGGGGCTTTTATCGAAGGGGCGGCTGGTTTTGGTACTCCAGTAGCCATAGCTGGTGCGCTGATGGTAGGTCTTGGGTTTCGTCCTAT
The DNA here is from genome assembly GCF_036965085.1 of Bacillus sp. JJ1532. NCBI lineage: Bacteria > Bacillati > Bacillota > Bacilli > Caryophanales > Bacillaceae > Bacillus > Bacillus sp. JJ1532. Next base: position 8,375 of record NZ_JBALOW010000078.1, on the reverse strand, counting down.
AGTAGCAGCAATTCTTTGTTTAATCGCTAACACGGCCCCTGTTGCTTTCGGAGCTGTAGGGTCGCCGATTATTACCTTAGCAGCTGTGACTGGACTTCCTGAAATGGCCTTGTCTGCAATGGCTGGGCGCCAACTGCCTTTCTTCTCCGTTATTGTGCCATTCTGGCTGATTGCTACAATGGTTTTCATGCACAAAGGAAAGTGGAAGCAGGTAATGGAAATCTGGCCAGCAATCCTTGTTACGGGTGTTACTTTTGCAATTACCCAGTTTGCTGTTTCTAACTACGTTGGGCCGATGCTAGTTGATATTATTGGTGGTCTTGTCGCTATTTTTGCATTAATTCTACTTCTTAAAGTATGGCAGCCAAAAAATAAATTTTATTTGCCTGGTGAAGAGGAAGAAATGAAATCCCTAGAAAATCAGGAAACAAAGTATAGTTCAGGACAAGTGGCAAAGGCATGGGCTCCTTGGGCATTCCTTACACTTTTCGTATTCATGTGGGGACTGCCACAATGGAAGGGCTTCCTGAATTCTTTGAACTTCTTTGGTCTTAAGTCATTTTATAGTATTCCGGTGCCTTTTTTGGATCAGCTCGTATTCCGAAGTCCGCCACTTGCAAAGGAATCTATACCAGAAGCGGCGCTTTATAACTTAAACTGGCTATCCGCAGCAGGAACAGGCGTGTTTTTTGCCGCATTGCTAAGCGGTTTGTTCCTCCGAATGAGCAAAGAACAATGGAAACAGTCTGTCGTAAGAACTGCGCAAAGAATGAAAACCCCATTAATTACGATTGGATTGGTGTTAGGCTTAGGTTTTACAACGCGATATTCCGGCTTAGACGCCATCCTAGGATTAGCTTTTACTAAAACTGGTGTGTTATATCCGTTCTTTGCTGCCATGCTCGGTTGGCTTGGGGTATTTCTGACTGGCAGTGACACCTCTTCGAATGCATTATTTGGGAGTATGCAACGAATTACAGCTGACCAGCTAGGACTAGATCCGGTGCTAATCGCAGCCTCCAACTCAACCGGTGGGGTCATGGGGAAAATGATTGACGCTCAAAGCATAGTTGTAGCAACAGCAGCTTGTTATGAGAATCGAGTCGAAGGCGCAAATGCTGTAGGACCGATATTTCGGGCAGTCTTTTTCCACAGTTTAGCTTTAGCCGCATTAATGGGAATTTTAGTCATGCTGCAAGCATATGTATTCCCATGGATGATACCGGCGTATACTTTATAATTTACTAAAATTATATATCAGGTAATAACGGAGCTATCATAAGGCTTTATTGTTGTAAGAATGGACGTTTTTAAAAGACGTCCATTTTATTTTTTTGCCGAAACCTTTAACTGTACGGTACGTCTATTCACATATAGGAGATGGATACGAATGAAAAAATACATTGTACTATTATTATTCTCATTTATCTTATTTGGCTGTACTCAAAAGAGTGATGTGAAAGGCGAAGCTGATATGAAAGGGAGCATTCTTGAAATCGATAAAGATGCTAGGCGAATTTTAGTTGAAGATTATGAGAAGGGGTTAGTATGGGTTACATTGAATGAAACCGATAATATGAAAGAATTGCAAGTTTATCAAGAGGTTGCAATCTGGATTGAGGGTGCCATTGCTGAATCCTATCCGGGTCAAGCAAAAGCATTACATGTTGAAATCATTCGGCCAAAGGAAGTTGAATAAACCACCTGAGAGGTAATTATGAAAAAAGTTATTCTGCTTAGTGTTTTCATTTCTCAAGCCATATTTTTTATTCTCATTCCAGTATGGCTTGAACTAACAAACCATTTGCATCCACTTGCAGTTGGGATAGTTTGGTTTGTTATTTCTTTCTTAACTTTATTTATTGTTTGCTTGTTACTTAATGAAAGAGTCTATGTATCACAAAGTGTCCTCCATGGTCTTATATTTTTCTATACTATCGGACTGTTAATCCTATTATTTTTCCGGCCCAATGGGACAAATTATGGTGCGGTCAATATGATGCCTTTTATGACCATTCGCCTTTATTTATTTGGGAATGCTGATTTTTTAATTGCCTTTTATAATTTGAGCGCGAATATCGGGTTATTTATTCCATTTGGCGTGTATTACGGTTTTATAAAAAAGAGTGCCTCGATTAAACAGCTTTTATTTTTCACAATTTGTTTGATTAGTATAATAGAAGGACTGCAGTTTGTATCAAAAAGAGGGAGCTTAGATATTGACGACCTTCTATTAAATACAGTGGGTGTTTGTCTTGGCTATTACCTTCTCCCGCTTTTTCGTAAAGTCCTGTTAATTAAATAAATGATCACACATGGTTGTTCCAATTAATGATTTTGTCATTGGCGGGGCAACCATTTTTATTTTGTGCATTTTGATTTCTTGAACATACAAGAATGATAAAAGAAAATTTTATACTTTCAAAAAATTAAGTTGTCATTTTGAACAAAGTGTAATAGAATAACTTAAAATCATTAAACATAGTATTTATATAGGAATTAAATGAATTGACGATTTTTGTCTTTTTAAGGGGGATAGAGGGCTTGGTTGAACCGATTTTTATTCAAGTGGAAAATGTGAGCAAAGCCTTTAAGAATAAAGAGCAAACTGTACATGTTTTAAATAGTGTGACCTTTGGGATTAACAGAGGAGAGATGATCTCAATTTTGGGAGAAAGCGGATGTGGGAAGAGTACGTTGCTTAATATTATCGGGGGATTCGAAAAGCCCGATGAAGGAAAGGTTATCATCGATGGAAATCAAGTGGCCCAGCCAAATAGAAAATGTATTATGCTTTTTCAAAATTATGGTCTTTTACCATGGAGATCTGTTTTGAAAAATGTAGAGCTTGGGTTAGAAGGCGAGAAAATGGGGGTTAAGGAGCGGAAAGAGAGAGCACGCACATATTTGAACTTGGTCGGTTTAGGGGATAAAGTTGATCTATTTCCGCATGAGCTTTCAGGGGGAATGCAGCAAAGGGTTGCGATAGCACGAGCTCTTGCCAACCAGCCAGAATTGATTTTAATGGATGAGCCCTTTGCCGCTTTAGATACATTTAATCGCTATTATCTGCAGGATGAGCTTCTTCGAATTCAAGAGCAAGAGAAGACGACCATTATCCTTGTCACGCATGATATTGATGAAGCGATCTATTTATCAGACAGAGTGATTATGATGAAAGCTAATCCAGGTGAAATAAATAAAGAGTTAACGATAACTCTTTCAAAGCCTAGAGATCGAAGTCATGGGGACTTTCAGCAATATCGAAGGACAATATTTGAGGAATTCCACTTTAACCGACCTGCACCTTCAATTGAGTTTAATATTTAAATATTTTTTAGATAAGCTTTGTTAATAAATATAGTTTGTGATAGAAACCGCCCAATGCGTGCATTAGGCAAGTAATCAAAATATAGCTGTATATAAAGAGGAGGGATACGATGAAAAGTTATAAAAAGCTTTTATCCTTATTGATCATTTCAATGCTCGCGGTGAGCTTGGCTGCTTGTGGGTCTAACCCATCATCAGCAGGGAAATCCGCGAATGAAGAAAAGCGAGTAGTGAAAATTGGCTATTTGCCGATTACTCATGCGGTTCCTTTGTATTTAGAAAATGAACAGGATTCGTTTAAAAACTTTAAATTGGAGCTTGTTAAGTTTGGTTCATGGCCGGAGTTAATGGATGCCCTTAATACAGGCCGTATAGATGGTGCTTCTGTTCTTGTGACTCTTGCTTTGAAGGCGAAGGAGCAAGGAATTGATTTGAAAGCTGTGGCGCTTGGCCATAGAGATGGAAATGTATTAGTTGCAGCTAATGATATTAACAGTGTTGAGGATTTGAAAGGGAAGAACTTTGCAATCCCTCATAAGTTTTCTACTCATAATATATTGCTCTATCAAATGCTTAAACAGGCTGGGCTGAAATATGAAGATGTTAAGGCTGTTGAACTGCCACCTGCCGAAATGCCGGCAGCCCTATCGGAAGGGAGAGTTTCAGGATATGTAGTTGCTGAACCGTTTGGAGCAGTCTCGGTAGCTATTAAGAAAGGAAAGGTTCTTTATCAGGATACTGATATTTGGGAGGATTCAATTGACTGTGCACTAGTTTTAAGAAATGACTTTATTCAAAAGGAAAATGAAGTGGCTCAGGAATTTGTCAATGAGTATGTAAAAGCAGGCGAATTAGCTGAGAAAAAAGATGATCACACGCTGACAGCCTCTTCTAAATATATGAAGGTTGATAAAGAGGTGATGGATCTTTCATTCCAATGGATTTCTTACGATGATTTAAGAGTAAATAAAAGCAGCTATGATGAATTAACAAAAAGTTTAGTAGAAATGGGTTTATCAGAAAATCCGCCTTCCTATGAGGAGTTTGTCGATAATTCATTATTTGATAAGGCGAAGTGATGAAATGGGAAGTGTAAAAAAACTCTCAAATGTCATAGTTGGTTTTGTGCTTCTGATTGCTGCCTGGCAACTAACGATTAGTATCGGGAATTATGATGAAGCCCTACTGCCGCCGCCTCTTAAAGTGTGGGAGGGAATTGTGTCACTCATAAAGGACGGTTCATTCTTTGTCCACCTGCAGGTAAGCATGATGAGATTTTTAATTGGTTATTTATCGGCAGTTATTATTGCTGTTATTTTGGGGCTGATTTTTGGAAGGGTTTTAGCACTGTGGAATATCCTAGATCCAGTTGTACAGGTTTTAAGGCCAGTCTCACCAATAGCATGGTCGCCTTTTATTGTTTTGTGGTTCGGGATTGGTGATATTCCAGCCATCGTGATTATTTTCATTGCTGCATTCTTCCCTGTCTTACTATCAACCGTTTCAGCGGTAAGGAAAGTGGATCCAACTTATCTGAAAATTGCTCAGAATTTTGAAATAAGGAAATCGCATTTACTTATTAAAATTATTCTTCCCGCCGCATTTCCTTTCATAGCAAATGGCTTGCATATTGCCTTAGGAACTGCCTGGATATTCCTTGTTGCTGGTGAAATGGTGGGAGCTCAGTCAGGATTAGGCTACTTAATAGTGGATGCAAGAAATTCAATGAACTTAGATTTAGTGCTGGCCGGTATTATTTTTATTGGGGTTTGCGGACTTTTGCTTGATAAGGCAATTGGCTTATTTGAGAAATGGGTAGATAAGCAATGGGGAAGGGCGAACCAATAGCATAGTAAGAAAGTTAGCAGGTAAGTTTATCTAACTTAATAATATTTAGTGATTTACAGCTCATAATAAATTTTTTAACTATATCCTTGAGGAGGAAAAAACATGGCTCTATATCTTGTTGAATCTATTTTGAATGAGGCAGTAAAAACAAAGGAAGCTTTTGAGGCTAAAGTTTCTGAGGTACAGGAAACAGTTAGTGGAAAAAATACGAGTTTAATTGAAGTTCAAGTTTCAAAAGAGTTCTCAAGATCTTTCTTCATATTTGAAGGTGAAGACCGAAATGCGATTACTGATAGTTTAAGAGAACTAGGAATATCAGTTTCTCTTATTAAGCCAGTACGTCTAGTTGGTCAGGAATTGGCGAAGGTTAAGGAGCAGAAGGAAAAAGTAAATTATTTAGTCGAGTGGAATCTCCCGGAAAATTTGACTATGGAACAATATCTAGATAGGAAGACGACAAATTCCGTTCATTATGCAGAGGTTCCAGAGGTTTCTTTTTCCAGAACTTATGTATGTGAAGATATGACGAAATGCCTGTGCTTTTATGATGCACCGGATGAAGGAACAGTAAAAAAAGCGCGTGAAGCGGTTAAAGCTCCAATTGACACAATAACTGAGCTTTCATAAAAATGAAAGGAAAACCTCCTTTATGGAGGTTTTCTTAATAAGAAGATTAAATTGTATTAAAGGTGAAGTTCCTGCCTTGATTTTTCTAAAGAAAGGGGAAGGCTGCTTATATGAATTTTGAAAGTTTGCTGCAAACACAACTGAAACCGCTAGTCAGAAAGATAGATTCAGAAGCCTACTACCCAGAAGATTTCCTAAAGGCTATTGGCAAAGAGGGACTCCTTAGTTCGAAGGATTTGCCGAAGGGAGAAAGACTATCACGAGAAGTGTATTTGGTGAAAGAAACGGCTAAGGTATGTATGACGACAGCTTTTAATTTATGGTGTCATTTAGCTTCTTTAACTTATATCCGAAACACTGATAATCCATTTCTAAAACATGAAATTCTTCCTTGTCTTGAAAACGGGGAATTATTAGGCGGCACTGGCTTATCAAATCCGATGAAATATTATGCAGGTCTTGAGTCTTTACATTTGAAGGCAAAAAAGTCGCAAGATGGTTATTTCGTTTCTGGGAATTTACCTGCTGTTTCTAACTTAGGAAAAGACCATTGGTTTGGAATTATCGCTGAGGTAGACGAACACCAACGAATCATGGCTTTCGTCCCGTGCGCAGCGGAAGGATTAACTCTAAAGGAAAAACGAGAGTATATGGGGGTAAACGGAAGTGCCACCTATTCCTGTGCGTTTAATGATGTAAGGATACGAGAAGAGTGGATAATTGCTGAACGAGCAGATGAATTTATCCTTAATATTCGATCGGCTTTTGTTCTATATCAAATTCCTCTGGGATTAGGAGTGACGGAGACATCGATTAAGTCTATTCAAAAGGTTTGCAACAAGCAGGGTAGGTGTAATCAGTATTTAGATATCCAAACAGATGAACTTCAAATGAAATTAAATGAAATTACTGAAAAAACATTCCGAATTGCTGAAAGTCATAATCTTTCTGAGAAATGGAATGAGTTATTGCAGCTAAGGCTTGATACTGTAAATCTAACATTAAAATCCGTACACGCATGCATGCTTCATCAAGGTGGAGCGGGGTACTTGAAAAATAGTGATCCAGCAAGAAGGCTAAGAGAATCCTATTTCCTTGTTAATTTAACCCCAACAGTTAAGCATCTACAAAAGATGATTCAGAAGAACATCACTTACCCCCTTTAAATTTATTTAATAGAGGAAAATTTCAGTTATAAAACCGAGTAATCATATTCGAATTATAGAGCTCGGTATTGTGTGCTAAATTACCTACTATAGAAAAGAAAATGGGTTATGAGAAAAATATTGGTAATACGGTCAAAAAAACCCCCTGATGTTTCGAATTACTCTTGAGTAATTCGAATTTATTATAGAGAGAGATATGGGGGAAAAGAAACATTGAACACAATTTCAATTAAACGAAAGCAGAGAATTGCCGAAGTACGCAAGCAAAGAATAAAAGCTCGTAATAAAAAAGTGATCATAACTACAGCTGCTGGAGCAATTACAGCTATTATCTTATTAAACGGCAAAGCAGAAGCATATAGCTCAACTTATACAGTTAAACCAAAAGATAACTTATATAATCTTTCTAAAAAGTATCAAGTGAGTGTAGAGCAGTTAATGGAAGTAAATGGTCTAGTAACAGAAAAAATTACTGTAGGCCAACACCTTCTTTTACCTAATCAACACACAGAAGAAGCCTTTGTTTCATATAAAGTCCAAAAAGGGGATACGATATACTCTCTTGCTAAACAGTATGAAATATCTATAAATGATTTGAAAAAGAAAAATAATATGAGTTCTGACAAAATAATTGTTGGAGAAAAACTCTTATTGCCACTAGAAGCTAAAAGCGATGTAGAAAGTATCTATACGGCTGTACCTGGAGATACGTTATGGGGAATAGCTAAACGCTTTGGGGTGACAGCTAAAGAACTTGCTGGTGCAAATGGGCTTAGTAAGGAAATGGTTCTAATTGGACAGAAACTGAATATTCCTGGGTCTGTTCAATCTGCTAAAGTGGAAGTGGTTGGAGCTGCTGATAGTTTTACAGTAGAATTTACTGAACAAGGAAAACCTCTTGTTTTACAAGTGCCCTATGGAACAGCTTCAGATTATCAGAAGAAATCTGGTCAGAAAGTGCATGTTATCCATAAAAATGGATCAGTAATATCAATATATTAAAATATTGTGTGAAAAAGTATATGCCGCTCTTTTTAAGGAGAGCGGTTTTAAATTATTTACACTTTCTTGGATATAAGATGAAGGAACCGTTAGCTATAAGTCTCGTTTCAAATTCTTATGTAAGATATTGTTTTTTTTCTTTATAAAATAATTTTAATATAATTGTTGACACATAGAAAATATAATAGTAATATAAGGTTCTCGCTACGAAATACAGGCGAGGAGATAAAAAAAGAATTTATATATAACGTTTTAACTGTTGACAAATACAGATGAAATTGTTAATATAAAATTCTGTCGCAAACGCGATGAAAAATTATTTTAAAAAAGTGTTTGACATTGTAAAGATAAACTGATATAGTATTATCTTGTCAGCAACATTAGTTCTTTGAAAACTGAACG
>NZ_JBALOW010000077.1:0-16367 GCF_036965085.1 Bacillus sp. JJ1532 | reverse complement strand
TTACTAGGGAATAAACCCCAATGTTTTCCTGTTACAAAGAAAATGTAGAGCATTGAATTATGATTTCATTTTTATTTTCGGATAAATTATCTGTAAAAAAGAGACAGTAATAGAGAAAGTCCTATATTCTTCATAAAAAGGAAGGGAAATAAATGAATATAAGATTAAAGAAAATAATGACTTCTTCTTTTACTGTCTTTTTATCTTTTTTAATCTTCATTCCTCAGGCAAGTGCTGAAATTAGATATAATGCTCAGCCTGAGATGGAGTATCGAGTAATAGGAAAAATAACTGTCAATGGAAAACAGTTTAAAGATTTGAATGGCAATAAAAAGCTGGATCCATATGAAAATTGGCAGCTTACAGATGAAGTACGTGTTAAAGATCTTGTTTCGCGGATGACTTTGGAGGAAAAAGCAGGAATGTTAATTATTCCTGAATTTCCGAAATTTACAAATGGCAAATTGGAACTACCAAATAAGATGATTAATCAAAACACCCGCTATTTTATTTTTCGTGAATCACCAAGAGCCGATGTAATCGCCAAATATAATAATCAGCTACAAGCAGCTGCAGAAAATACAAGATTAGGCATTCCGGCTGTCATTATTTCAAATCCAAGAAACCATTCTGAGGTTCCTACATCTTCTGGGGAAATAGATATGGACAAGCCTGGACAATTCTCTTTTTGGCCTGCCACTTTAGGACTTGCGGCAACTCGCGATTTGAATTTAATAACGGAATTTGCCCAAATCGCTTCAAAAGAGTTTAGGGCTACAGGAATCCGTAAACTTTTCGGATATTCAGCTGATGTTGTGACTGATCCACTATGGTTAAGAAACGATGAAACATTTGGGGAGCACCCGACCCTGACATCAGACATTATTTGGCGAATTGTGAAAGGATTTCAAGGGGATATTCTTAATGATAATAGTGTAACAACGACAGTCAGGCATTTTCCAGGCGGTGGAGCACGAGTAAAAGGGACTGATCCTCATTTTGAAGAAGGACGATATAATCTTTACCCAACTGAAGGCAGTTTGCTAAAGTATCATATGCCTCCTTTTAGATCCGCAATTGCTGCAGATACAACATCGATTATGCCTTATTATTCATATCCTAGCAATGAGAGTGCCGAACAGGGATTGCCACATTATAGTGCCACACAGCAATTTGAAGAAGTTGGCTTTGCTTTAAACAAACAATTTATTGATGATTACCTGCGTAAAGAACTAGGTTTCCTAGGTTATGTAAACTCTGATACTAGTGCAGTAGTCGACAAGGCTTGGGGGGCACTAAATTTGTCTGTTGAACACAGGTTTGCAAAAGCGCTAAATGCTGGAACGAATATTTTTTCTGGTGTTACAAATCCTGCTCCTATTATTAATGCTGTGAAACAAGGTTTGGTTAGTGAAGCAAGAGTGAATCGCTACGTCACTTATTTACTTACAGAGATGATGAAACTAGGACTTTTCGAGAATCCATATATAGATCCGAAAAAAGCACTGGCAGTCGTTGATAACCCAAACTCTCAAAAACGTGCAGATTTAGCCCATCGTAAGTCCGTTGTATTACTGCGAAATGGGAACAATCTATTACCTTTGTCAGATAGCAAAATCGGTCAAATAAAGCTATATATTGAGGCATTTCCTGGAGGAGCTAATGGGTCAAATACGAAAAATCTTATCGATAAGATTCGAAAATATGATGCAAAAATGACAATTACGGATCGATTAGATGATGCAACCCATGCTTTTGTTTGGGTGAAGCCTAAACAGGATTTTATGAAAAGAAAACCTATGCTCACAATTGGCCCTGATACAGGGATTGATAATGTAAACAGAATCATAGAGATTCAGAAAAAGGTTCCAACGATTACCGCAATTAATATGAGGAGCCCATGGTTAATCAATGAAATCGAACCAAATACAGCGGCTATTGTGGCAACTTTTGGAGTGAAGACAGAAGCTTTAGTAGATGTCATTCGAGGGAGATTTAATCCTGTTGGGAAACTTCCTTTTACAATACCAGCTAATCAGACAGCAGTAGACAATGAGATTGGGGATATACCAGGATTTGGCGAAGTTCCATCCTATGTGTATCGAAACAAAAATGGAGATGCATATGGGTATGATTTCGGACTTTCTTATCAATAGGAAAAGATTTTTGCTAAAAACATGATAAAAAAACACTTGGATATCAATTTCCAAGTGTTTTTTAAAGCTTTATTTTACCTTTCACATGCCCAATTGTCTTTGTCTCTGTCATGCTTTGATTCATAGGCAGGGTGATCAGCAGGAACCCCGTTAGGATAAACCTTTCTTAATTCCGTACAGTTTTTATATGATTCGCTGCCGCTGCTTGAAGGGGCGGTGGAAGTGGAGCCTGTATTCGAATTTGTATTTGAACTTGTGTTGTTATTTGTGCTTTTTGATGAAGATGCTGAGCCGCTGCTAGATGCTGTTGTTTTGGAATCCAGGTCACCCTTTGTAGTACCTTCCGCTCCGAATGCCCATAAACCGGTATTCTGTTCTCTCGCTTCGCGGGCAAATTTTACAAAATAATCACTGTATTTCACGTCAGGCGGATAAGTAGAAGGTTCTGCATATCCATTTAATACAAGATCAGCATTAAACATTTTTGTTCGAATTTCATTTTCATCCATATCGTTCGTTGGAATATCAAGCCAAACAATTCGCAGAAAACGAGTATAGCGATCGGTATCTGAAACGTCCTTCTGTAAATAAACTTGTTTCCCTTCGAGCTTTGAAGTGGTATAGTTGCTTGCCTCTTTGCCGTATTCTTCTGTTTTCGTGGTAGACTCAGGTGTATTCACTCCTACAAGGCGAACTTTTCTGCCATCGGAAGTTTCGAATGTATCCCCATCTACAACTCTGCTAATCGTCACCAGTTCCAAACCTAGACTGCTAGCTTGTTCTTCTTTTGCTTTTTGTTCGGCTTCTAGTTTCTCTTTTTCTAAACGTTCCGCTTCAGCTTTTGCCTCTTCTTTTGCTTTCGCCTCTGCTTCTGCTTTAGCTTTTTCTTCTTCCGCTTTCTTAGCTTTTTCCGCCGCTTCTTTTTTGGCAGAATCTTTTTGTTTAGTTGTACTTGCTACTTGATTATCATTATTTTTATCTGCTGTTTCAGTAGTATCGGCAAAGGAAACCCCTAGAATTAAAAACAAGATGAATCCTGCGGTAACAATCAATCCTGGTTTCTTGACGATTATGTTTCCCTTTTTCTTTTGATTTGACAAATATAACCCAATTAAAAACACAACTGTTCCAATTAATGCAATTGGTACTGCAATACCCATGATTAACATGAATAATAGAATGATAGCTATTATGATTCCTTTAATGAATTTCATTTAATTTTCCTCTCTCCTAAACCTTAGTTTCTAACATAAGAATACAATCAATGTTAATTATACATGTTTTATGTCATTATTTGTCCGAAATAGAAATGTAAAATATGTAAAAGGAAGTTATTGCAATAAACATTGTTTTTATTGAGGTTTAACGCCAAGTCTTAGGCTATTTATAGAGTTATGTTCCTAAAAATCATTGTTGAATACATTATCCTGAATGGGGAAATCTTCAGGAGATGATGAATGATGGAGAATAACAGTAATTTGCAGCAGCCCGATGTGCTCTGCCATGATTTTGCGGAGATTCTTGGAGCGACTCCTTCTATTATTAATGGTGTATTGTACAGCGACAAAATCTCGGACAAACATTCCCCCTGTAGTATTAGGCAAAAGGGCAGAGTCGTTTATGTTTGTACCTCAGGCCTTTTCCTTTGAAAATATAGATCAGGACGGCAGGGCAATATGTTTAGGGAAAACAGTCATCCAGCAAAATGAAATTAATCCTTTTATCTCCAGTTTGCGTGAGGATGGAATTATTTGGACAGTCCTCAAAAATCATTGGTTATTTGGATGTACCAAGACTTATATATATCCATTTTGAAAAAACTGAACATCCAATTACAATTGCTAACGATACAAAGGACGCACTATCAGTTCTGAAAACAAATAAAATTAGGCCATCTTAATGATGTACAAATGATTGTTCCCTTTAAAAATGAAATAAATTAAATTTGATACAATAAGAACCAAAAAATAATGAAAATGCGGAAGGGATTGTCCAAGCCAAATGGAACAAATTTAATAAAATAATATGGAAGATCTCCTCCCTTAGGTCTTGTGAACTACACTTGGCCGTTCATTTTAATGAACGGTCATTTTTTTGCGACAATAGGAAAGGCCTCTTCATCGGAGGCCTTTGTATTTTTATTGCCCTTTTTTACTTTTATTAGAACTATTTCTAATCATTGTTTGCTTATACATTTGATGTCCTAGCACAGCAACTCCAGCAGCTGTAATCCCGTTAATAAGACCATCTATAGAAAATCCAAATGCCACGCTTCCGATTGTGATTGATACAATAAAGAGTATCCAAATAATCAACCAATCAGGGATGGCTGGTGTTTGTTTAAGCGCAAACCCCAACACCCAAAGAGCAGGTACTAGCATTATATAATTCTGGTTTAAATACTCAATTAGATTCAAAAAAAGTCACCTCCTATTTCAGTGTTTATATATATTATGTGATTCAAGCAATTTGGCTTGTTTTATATCCCAACTTGTTTTGAAATAGAAGAATACATAGCAGCCATATCTTTTTTGGAATAGCACCTATATATAGAAAGTAACAGGAGGTGAAATGCTAAATTTTTAATATTATTATAGAAAGGAGTGCGGAGTAATGGAGGAGCTCTTACCATTAATAAGCGAAGTTGGCTTTCCGATCATTGTGACACTATTTTTGCTGCACAGAATAGAAGCGAAGCTAGACGTAGTCGTAAATTCCATTCAGGGGCTTCCTGATCGTTTAAAGGAGTAATTCTAATAATTCACAATTATTGACTTTCAATTCCAAAAATGCTAAATTTAAATCAGCCGTTATGCATCGTATTATATTTTTGAAAGCTAAATTTCCAAAGAATTCTTTTGTTTGGATGAGTAATGAGGAGTAAAAGCTATAATCGTTGTGAATGGTGAATTAACACAAGGCTTTCAACAGCCTATAGGAGGATTTTTTTACATGAAAAACGGTAAAGTTAAATGGTTTAATGCTGAAAAAGGTTTCGGATTCATCGAAGGTGAAGACGGAAACGATGTATTCGTACATTACTCTGCAATCCAAACTGAAGGATTCAAAACATTAGAAGAAGGTCAAGAAGTATCTTTCGAAGTTGTTGAAGGTGCTCGTGGACCACAAGCTGCTAACGTAAATAAACTATAATCATAAATCATAAACAGTCCTGCTTTGTGGGGCTGTTTTTTTATTTAATTAATTTAATTAAAAATAAGAAATATTCCAGTAGATTATGCTATAATAAGCACATACGTTCGTGCTTTCGAAACCCACCTAGTAATTAATTCCTCATACTTCTATTCCAGACCTATAAAAACTTAAATTTGATATAATGAGTGTATTTGAGACTATGAATATATAAAGATAAGAAGGTGAAGATTTTGAAATTTATTCATACAGCAGATTGGCACTTAGGAAAGCTTGTACATGGAATTTATATGACAGAAGACCAGCGCTATTTCTTGAAGCAATTTGTTGATCTTGTTGCAGAAGAAAAGCCGGACGCTGTTGTAATCGCCGGAGATTTATATGATCGATCGATACCTCCAACAGAGGCAGTTGAACTGCTCAATGACATATTGTTCAAAATCAATGTAGAGTTAAAAACACCTATAGTTGCAATTGGCGGCAATCATGATAGTGCAGAACGATTATCTTTTGGGAGCTCATGGTACAAGAAAAGTCAGTTTTATTTATCAGGTAAGATAGATTCTAACGTTCGGCCAATACATATTAATGGTGTTAATTTCTATCTTGTCCCATATGCGGAGCCAGGAATTGTTCGGCAATTGTTCGCAGATGACACCATTCATACTCATCAGGACGCGATGAAAGCGGTTATCGGGAGAATTGAAGATTCCTTGAATCCTAGTGAACCAAATGTACTTGTTGGACATGCTTTTGTTCTTGGCGGAAAAACAAGTGAGTCGGAGAGAACTCTTTCTGTAGGTGGATCTGGATGCGTAGGAGCAGAATTATTTGAACCATTTTCCTATACAGCACTTGGTCATCTTCATAGCCCAGATGCTCTTAAACATGATAGGATTCGTTATTCAGGTTCACTTCTTAAGTATTCTTTTTCGGAGTCAAAACAAGAAAAGTCAGTGTCCATCATCGAAATGGATGAAAAGGGCCATTTTGATTTGCGGGTGCGTAAACTTTCTCCACAAAAAGATATGAGGGAAATAGAAGGGTTTTTGGATGAATTAATGGATCCAGGTTTTTATGAGAAGCAAATGGTTGATGATTATTTGAAAATCATTCTCCATGATGAAGGCGCCTTAATAGATCCCATTAATAAGCTCCGGAAAATCTATCCAAATGTTCTGCATCTTGAGCGAAAAATCGATATAACTGATATGAAAAAGAAACAGTTCTTCACCTCAGTTAAAGAGGAAAAAAAGTCTGAGCTTGAACTTTTTCAGCAATTTTATCAAGAAATGACAACTTCAGAATTTACTGATGACAAGAAGGCTATTATGACTGATGTCATTGAAAAGGCTTTGAAGGATGGTGCAGCTATATGAGACCTTTAAAGTTAATCATGCAGGCGTTTGGGCCATATGCAGGTACAGAAACGATAGATTTTACAGTGCTTGGAAATCGGACGATGTTTGTGATCTCTGGTAAAACCGGTTCGGGAAAAACGACTATTTTTGATGGAATTAGCTATGCTATTTATGGAAAAGCAAGTGGAGAAGATCGAAATGGGCCTGAATTAAGAAGCCAATTTGCTAGAAATGAATTATTAACAGAGGTAACACTTAAGTTCTCTTTAAGAAAAAGAACGTTTATTATCACAAGATCCCCTCAACAGGAGAAGAAGAAGGAACGTGGGGACGGTTATACAACGATAGGTGCAAAAGCTGAATTGTATATGATCAATGAAAATGGAGAAAAGCAAATTCTAGCATCAAATATTCGTGATGTAGATGAAAAGATTAAAGATATCATGATTATAGACAGCAACCAGTTTAGGCAAATATTAATGATTCCTCAAGGAGAATTCAGAAAGCTGCTTACATCAGAGAGTAAGGATAAGGAAGTCATTTTGCAGCGGCTTTTCCATACGCAAGTGTATAAGCGGATCGAAGAAAAGCTAAAGGAAGATGCAGTCGAGTTAAAGAAATCAGTCGAAAAGCAAATAGAAAACCGGGATCAAGCCATTCAGCAAATTTCTGCTATATTTAATGATGAGCTAAAAGGATATTTGAATGCAGGAAGTGTAAATGATGCACTTATCATGCCTTTATTACAGATAGAAATGGAATGTATGGCTGCAGAGTTGGCGAAGCTAGCAGATCAATTAAAAGGCAAACAAGAAAAACGGGATTTACTTCAGCAAAAGCTATTTGAAGCAGAGACCATTGTAAAACAGCTAAAGGCTAAAGAAGAATTAGAAAAAAGAAAGACTGAACTTCATAATGAGAAGGAAGCTTACATTCAACTAGAGAAAAAAATTAATCTTGCCCAGAAAGCAGCCGTGCTTGCTCAGCAGGAAGAGCTTTGTCATCATTTGAAAAAAGAGTCAGATGAGGCTAATCATGAGCTTCAGTCAATAAAGTCAAAGATTACATCACTGTCAGATCTATTAGATGAGCATGAAAAGAAATGGGAAGAAGAAAAAAATCGGGAAGATGAAAGAAAGGCTCTAGCTGAGGAAATCAGTTCTCTTAATAATATAAAAGAAGACATTGAATCTCTGTCCATTGTGAAGAAAGAGGTCAATATGCTTGAAAAAGCCCTTGAAGAAAGAAAGATTGAAAAGTCACAGCTAGAAGATTCTTTAAAGAAATCAGAACAAGCCATCCTTCTTTTACAAGAAGAAAAACAACAGATTGAGAGAGAACAGCTTACATTTCTTCAAAATGCTCAAAAATTAGAGAAATTAGAAGAAGAAATGCAAAGATTTAATAAGTACGAAGAATTAGTTCTCCGCTATGATCAGGCAAAATTGAATTTTGAAAAGCGAAAAGGTTATTATGATCACTTTGTTTCACGATTAGCTGATGCAAAGGCAACGATCGACCTGCTGGAACAAAAATGGCTGCATGGACAAGCTAGTCTACTTGCAAATAAACTTCTTGATGGGGAAGCATGCCCTGTTTGCGGATCAATGGATCATCCAAATGTAGCTGCTGTCTCAGAATCAATCCTGGATGAAAAAGATTTAAAAGCCGCAAAAAAACAGGCAGATGAGCTTGAAATGGAAAAAGGAAAGGCTGAATCAGCTTTTTATGATTCACAGTCAATTGTAAATTCAATAAAAGAAGCATTGGATTCACAACTGAAAGAAATAAAGAATCAGCGTGATGATATAACAATTAATTCATTACCTATGGTGAAAGAAACCATATTGGCGGAGAGAAATGAACTTGTTCAGAATCAAAGCATATTATCCGAAAGACAAGCTAAAATGCCAGCATGCTTAAACAAGCTTAAATTATTGGAGCAGGATAGAGAGAGATATTTAAATCAGCTTCAATTGAACATAGAACAAATAAATAATGAAACCATTAATTTTACAGAGAAGAAAACGAATTTAACAAGAATGATAGCGAAAATACCTTCTGATTTACATTCAGCTGAAGTTTATGAATCACGATTGAAATACTCCGTTAAAAAATATGAGGACCAAATAAAGCTTTTGGAAACTGTGCAGCAGCGATATCAAGACACAAAGGAAAAATTCCTCGCAGAATCAGCTAAATATGAAACCATCGAAAAACAGGCTGATAGAATAAAAGAACGATTGACTCTGGAAAGAGAATCATTTGTTCAGAAGATGAATGATCAAGGTTTTGGAACGTACACAGAATACAATGAATCGAAGAAGTCTGAACAAGAAATTCAGATGTTAGATCAATCATTAAGGGATTACCGGGAAGAGCTTCGATCCGTTCATGACCGTTATGAAGAGCTTTCTTACTTGTTAAAGGATGTTGAAATGCCCGATTTAGAACAGATTAGCAAATTATTTAAAGAAAACGAAGAACATATTCGTTTGCTTCAAGAGGAATATACGGATTTATATATGAAGAAAAAACATAATGATGGAACAGCAGAAAATATTAATGAAATTAATGGGCGTATGAAAGCACTGGAAGACAGGTATAAATTAATTGGTCATTTATATGATATCGCAAAGGGACAAAACACGTACCGTATTACCTTTGAGCGCTTTGTATTAGCTGCTTTTCTTGATGATATTTTAAGAGAAGCAAATGGAAGATTGAGAAAAATGACGAGTGGAAGATATGAATTGTTAAGGAAAACGGATCGTTCAAAAGGGAATGTACAAAGCGGTTTAGAACTGCTTGTTTTTGATCAATATACTGGACAAGAAAGACATGTTAAAACCCTATCTGGGGGAGAAAGCTTTAAAGCGGCTTTAGCTCTCGCATTAGGGTTAGCTGATGTTGTTCAGCAATATGCTGGCGGTGTCTCATTAGAAACAATGTTTATAGATGAAGGATTTGGAACTCTCGATCCAGAGTCACTTGATCAAGCGATTGAGGCATTAATGGATATACAAAGCAGCGGAAGACTGGTTGGAATTATTTCTCATGTACCTGAGCTCAAAGAAAGAATAGATGCCCGCCTTGAAGTGATAGCAACTCAAACAGGAAGTCAGACAGAATTTCAATTTTTATCTTAACACCATGGAAAGGTGCGAATCCGATGATTCAATCCTTTCTTTTTCATAATAGGAGTACAATTTATGCAAATATAGGCATAAATTGGTAAGGGGGATGATTACTATGAAAAAAAGAGTGGCTTTATCTTGGAGCGGCGGAAAAGATGGCTGCCTCAGTCTTGACGTATTAACAAAGAATGGAATTGATGTCGTTTGTTTAGTGACGACCGTGCCGATTGAATTGGGCAGAACATTTGGACATGGTGAAAAATTAGAATTGGTAAAGCTGCAAGGAGAGTGCCTGGATATCCCTGTAGAGTTTATTTCTACCACCTTTGAGAAGTATACGGATAGTTTTATCAATACATTAACGATATTAAAAGAAAAGTATCATATAGAAGGCATCGCCTTTGGTGATTTATATTTACAAGGTCATCGTGAGTGGGGAGAAAAGATGGCAGTAGCTGCTGAACTTCAAGCTATTTACCCGCTATGGGGAAAGCAGGAAGATGCTCTTCGTATGCTTGAGGATTATCTCCAATCTGGTTATAAGGCAACGGTTATTCGTATACGGGAGGATTTTCTAGATGAAACGTGGCTAGGAAGAGAGCTGGACTTTTCATTTTTAGATGATGTAAGGACTAAGGAAATGTGTCCGATGGGTGAATCGGGTGAGTATCATTCATTTGTATATGATGGACCGTTGTTTAAGCAGAAGATTATTCTTAAGAATCCGGAAATTATTCAATTAGAGACTACGAAGAAGCTGGAATTTAGCCAATTTGAACTTCAGACAAAAGTTGAAAATTAACAAAGAACAAAAAAATTAAATAAAAGAGAGGAATCCTTCATTGAACAAAATTTTTGGTCATGAATATTCTCTTTTTCCATTTGAAGCATTTTCTCTTCAGCATTTTATGATGATCATTGTCTTAATAGGTGGAACGATTTTACTTTATTCAAAGAAAAACTATTTGAAGGAACATGATAAGGCTGTAAGAATCTTCATGTTTTTAAGTCTGTTCGTTTTGGAAGCCATGTATCATATATGGCTTATTAAAGATGGTTATTGGGATATATCTTATACTTTACCGCTTCAGCTTTGTTCTTTAAGTCTTATTCTTTGTCTTATATTACTGACTGCTAAATCAAATTATATATTTCAAATTGTTTTCTTTATTGGGATTACGGGAGCAGCAATGGCGGTAATAACGCCTGAGTTATTTCTTGGTTTTCCTCATTTTCGTTATTTCCAATTTTTTATAACTCATATCGTTATCATTTGGACTTGTCTTTATTTTTGGATAGTCCACGATTATACACCTAATGGCAAGGGGCTAATCATGTCTTTCTTATTTCTAAATGGGAGCGCTTGTCTTGCTTTTGCAGCGAATAAGGTGACAGGCGGGAATTATATGTTTCTAGCGTATAAATCTTCAAATGCATCATTATTAGATTATTTTGGTCCGTATCCTTATTATATATTAGCTCTAGAGGGAGTAGCCTTGTTTTTCTTCTTCCTTTTGCTCGTAATTTGCAATAAAGTAAAGGTAAAAGCAATACAGAGGTAGGTGACAGCTTTTGAATACGAAAAGATATTTCACAATTGGTATGGCGGGCCATATCGATCATGGGAAGACAACGCTTACGAAAGCGCTGACCAATGTTGATACGGACAGATTGAAAGAAGAGAAGGAAAGGCAAATATCAATTGAACTTGGTTTTGCTCCTTTATATGAAGATCAAGAGCTGGAAATTTCAGTAGTAGATGTTCCTGGTCATGAACGCTTTATTAGACAGATGATAGCTGGAGTAGCTGGGATTGATTTAGTTGTACTCGTTGTCGCGGCCGATGAAGGAGTCATGCCGCAAACCCGTGAGCATTTACATATACTCGGTTTATTAGGGATTAAGAATGGTATTATTGCAATTACAAAAATTAATCGTGTTGACAATGATTTTATTGACCTTGTAAAGGATGATATATTAGGTGAACTAAAAGGTACGGTATTTGAAGACGCACCATTTATGCTTGTCGATAGTTTAACTGGTCAAGGAATAAAGGATTTAAAACATTTCATTATTCATGAATTAAAAAAACAGGATCCTAGAGATATTAGAGGTGCTTTTCGTCTGCCCATTGATCAAGTGTTCTCTGTGAAAGGGCAGGGTACAGTAGTCAGAGGAACTGTTTATGAAGGATCAGTAGAGGAAGGACAAGCATTAAAGATTATGCCAAAAGGGCTGGAAACTCGTGCAAGGCAGCTTCAAGTCCACCATAAACCAGCTATAAGCGCCTATGCGGGTCAGCGGACTGCCATTAATTTGTCCGGAATTGCAAAGGAGGATATTCAGCGTGGTGATGTGCTAGTCTCTTCAGAGCATTTTATTGTCACGCAAACAATTGATGTCGCTCTTCGTCTTGTAGGGGATTTAGAATATTTGGTTAAGCAGCGCATGCCAATCAAATGTCATATTGGTACAGCTGAGGTTATGGGGCGGATTGTGTTATTTGATCGTAATGAAATAAAGTCGGAAGCAGCAGAAATCCTTTGTCAAATCCGCTTGGACGAGGAGGTTGTCACGAAAAGAGGGGACCGCTTTATTTTAAGACGTCCTAGTCCACAGGAGACAATTGGCGGAGGTTGGGTAATTGACCCTAGAGGAGAAAAATATCGATTTGGACAAAAGACAGTTGATGACCTTGAAAAGAAAAAAGAAGGTACACCAAAAGAAAGAATTTATGCTGCACTTTATGAGGCAAAAAGTTTGCCGTTTCAAGAGATTTTGAAAAGAACATCTATTGCGGAACAAGAGCTTCAAAACTATTTAATGGATGAAGAGTTTCTCCTATATGGCGGAAAAGAGTACACCCTGTTTATAATCAAGGAATCAATTGAAAAAGACATGAAGACTCTCTTACAGGATTTTCACGGTGAGAGTCCTTTGAAAGCAGGGATGAATAGGGCAGAGCTCTTGCAATTAATTAGTAAACAATCCCCTAAGAAACTAGCAGAATTTGTGTTAGAGCAGGGGATTGAAACAAGTGTTTTCGGTAAGAAGGATCAATTTGTTTTCCTAAGCGAATTTACGCCCCATGTACCAAAAAGCTGGCAGAAGCGCACCGAAAATATGCTTGCAGATTTGAAAATAGACGGATTAAAGGTTAAGTATTTCAATGATTATATTACGAAAGCCGGAATTCCAAATGATTTAATACTAGACCTAACAAAATTTCTAACGGATATCGAAGAAGTGATCTCCCTTGACGAACAATTCTATTGGCATGCGGAGCACTTTAATAAAGCTGTTGAACAATTAAGAGCGAGAACCACTATAGAATTTGAAGTAGGTGATGCAAAAGACATCCTCGATCTTTCTCGTAAGTATATGATCCCATTTCTAGAGAAGCTTGATTCTTTAGGTTATACAAAAAGAGTCGAAAATAAAAGGGTGTGGCAGGACAGAGCATAAATTCATGGGGAAGCTGATTACAATCAGCTTCTTTTTTTCGTGTTAAACAAATAATTAACTTGCTTTATTTATCTAGGGGTTACTTAGATCTAGTTTTTAGGATTAAATACTTATGGATTTTTGGGGGATCCTAGCATTATCGCCAGTTTTGACATCTATAGGATTTAATTACTAACTGAGCTAATTTTTACATATAGGATTTTAATAGAATTATTACTAAAATAAGGGTGTATAAGAAAAAATAAGGAGTGGTCACCATGAGAAAGCAACTACTGACAATGACTGCAGCAGCTGGCTTAGTAATTACTGCATTTCAGAATCCTGCAAGTGCTCACGAATTGACTTATCAAGTCCGATCGGGTGATATGTTATGGAAAATTGCCCAAGCAAACAATCTATCTATTAGTCAGCTTATGGAATGGAACAGCCTTACAGATTACGTTATCTATCCTGGACAAAGTTTGAATCTAATGGCACCACATAATCATGAAGAAGCTAATAGAGAAGCAGATTACTATATTGTCAAAAGTGGTGATACATTATGGGGAATTGCCAATTCCAATAAACAAACGATTGACGCATTAAAAAGTTTGAACAATCTGAATTCTAGCTTTATTTATCCTGGGCAAAAACTACTTGTCAAGCCAGCTCAGCCTGCCCCTCCAGTTGATCGTCCTGATTCAATTAATACATATACAGTCCAAAATAGAGATTCTCTTTGGAAAATAGCAACTGAAAATAATATATCTGTTTCACAGTTAATGTCTATGAATAGTTTAAATTCTAACGTCATTTATGAAGGTCAAAAATTAACGGTTCAACAGGCACCTGCAACTCAAATTAAAGAAAGTGCAATTTCAAAGGTTGATGCTCTGATTGCTGAAGCAAAGAAATATATAGGTGTGCCGTATGTTTGGGGAGGGAGCTCACCTGCGGGATTTGATTGCAGCGGCTACTTAAACTATGTTTTTAATCATGCAGGAATATCTATTCCGCGAACAGTCTTAACCATTTGGAATGCAATAAAGTCAGTTTCATCACCAGACATAGGGGATATTGTGTTCTTTAATACAAGTTCTGCTGGTCCATCCCATGCAGGAATTTACCTTGGAAACAATAAATTTATCCACTCTGGATCGTCTACTGGGGTCACAATTAGCGATATGACTCTAACCTATTGGAAAACCCGTTACTTGGGTGCGAAAACTGCCTTTTAAATTAGATATTTTCGTACGCAGAAAAAGGTAAACCAAGCCACTAACAAGGGCTTGGTTTACTGATGTTCATTCGATCATATCTGATAAAACGTAATGATAGAGTAATTTAGCTGTATTATCAATGGAAGACTTATGAGTACGTTCAAAAGCATGGGATGAATCAATTCCAGGTCCAACTAATCCATGAACGATATCATGACCTGACCGGATTGCGGCAGATGCATCTGATCCATAAAATGGATAAATATCTAGCTTATAATCAATTTGGTTATCCACTGCTAGCTGAACAAGTTTTTTTCTTAAACCATAGTGATAAGGTCCGCTCGCATCCTTTACACAAATAGATACTGTGTATTCATCGGTAGACTGACCATCACCTATCGCTCCCATATCAACAGCCAAATATTCAACAGTTTCTGAAGTAATATTTGAATTACCACCATAACCAATTTCCTCATTATTAGAGATTAAAAAATGGGTAGTATAGGGCAGTTCGATTTTCTCGGTCTTAATTTGTTTTATTAATTGCAGAAGAATGGCTACGCTTGCCTTATCGTCTAAATGTCTTGATTTAATAAATCCAGAAGGTGTTATTTCCACTCTAGGGTCAAAAGAGACAAAATCTCCGACCTCAATGCCTAAGGCACGAACATCATCTGCATTTTTTACTACTTCATCTAAACGCACTTCCATATTATCCTGGTTTCTTTCAGCCTTGCCTGCATCTTTGTATACGTGGACGGACGTTTGATGCATTAAAATTGTCCCGGTATATTTTTTTCCTGATACTGTTTCAATCTCGCAATATTCCCCTTCAATAGAGTTATATTTAAATCCGCCAATTAGATCAAGCTTTAACCTTCCGCTCGGTTTTATTTCCTTAACGATCGCACCAAGTGTGTCTACATGAGCTGTAAGCATTCGATGGTTCGTATCATCTTGGCCGCCAATCGTTGCAATTAGACCGCCTTTGCGATTTCTTTTTGTTTCGATCTCTATTTCTTTTAAATAATTTTCGACAAATGTAATGACATCATTTGTATTTCCAGATGGACTTGGAATGGATACAAGCTTAGAAATTAATTGAAAAATTTCATCTGTATTAGGATATGACATATGTATGGCCCCTCTCTATGAAAATAATGGATCCTTCCTATTATACTGCTTTATACATTCATAATAAATGAATAAGAGGCATGCTTGAAAACCGAAATGGTGTAATTAGCATGCCATACTATGATTAATGAATTTTTTCAAGCTCTGACGTAACTGAGAATTTTTCTGTATTCTTTTCAGATGAAACAAATTCCTGCTTAACCATCCCCATACCAGGTGCCCAATACTTTCGGACAATCGTCTCATTTTCCTTATCATACTGTTCGATGATGACGACATTTTTTACTTTACCAATAGGGAGCAACAGCTCCGCATTTGTATGACTTATTGTAAAGCCATTAAATGATTTCTCGACTTGTAATGGTTTTATTAAAAGTGGGACAAGGTTAAATTGCTTTTCTATCTCTGCCAAAGGTGGAATCTCTTCATCATAGAATTCAGGCCGATCATAAACCTGATAAATTCCTTTATCCGTTAATTTATAAATTTTTAATATTCTAGTTCCGCCATTTTCAACAATAGAAGGAAGATAGCTGTCTGTTCTTTGATAAAAAAATTCAGTAAAGGCTGCATATTCATTCCCTTCACCTCGGTATACATATGTTTTATTCTCTTGAGGAAAATACTCTTCAATTTTTATTTCTTCTGCAGTCCCTTTTGGTTTTGGTGATTCCGCTTTTTTTTCAGCACATCCCGTTAATAAAAGAAATCCAATGAGCAGAAATAAGTACTTGTTCATAATTTTAACTCCTTTAATAATAT
>NZ_JBALOW010000076.1:3461-9986 GCF_036965085.1 Bacillus sp. JJ1532 | reverse complement strand
GGAGCACCCGTATGAAAAACGCTCACTATGAAAGGTTTATGGGACTCGTTTTGTTGGACCTTTATGAAAAATCCTCGCCATGAAGGGTTCATGACTCGCGTTTCGGAGCACCCGTGTGAAAAACGCTCACTATGAAAGGTTCATGAGACTCGTTTTGTTGGACCTTTATGAAAAAACTCGCCATGAAGGGTTTGCTTAAGTATTTGCAAAAAAAATTGAAATGGGAGTACAACATGGATAAAAATAATCGCCTTTATTTTGGCTGGTATATTGTGATCGCTGCTTCCGTCATTGTGTTGCTTACTACTGGCTTGCGAATGGGCATCGGTCCCTTTGTCAATCCGATTATGGAGGATTTAAAGTTATCTCGCACGGAATTTTCGCTGATTGTTTCAGCTGGAATGATTGTTTATGGGATCGGCATGTTGCTAGCTGGAATTCTATTAAAAACTTTTCATACACGTTTTGTATTATTGATAGGATTAGCCATTGTATGTATTTCGATTGTATGGACGGTTAACTCCAACGGGATGCTTTCGTTTCTATTATCATTCGGTGTGTTCCTGTCGATTGGACTTTCTTTTTTAAGTAGTATTACGTTATCGCCCATTATTAGTAAATGGTTTGTCCGTCAGAGAGGGAAGGCACTTTTTTATTTAACGACCGGGGCAATGGCGGGGATTGCCGTAATGACGCCCGCTGAAACCTGGCTGATTGGTCTTGTCGGCTGGCAGAACACCCTCTTACTATTTGGTGGAATATTTATCATCCTTGTCCTTCCATCAGCCATTTTAATAATGAGGGAAGATGTTCCGGCTGGGGCTGACGGTATGGGAGCCGCTGGCGAGAAAATTAGCCGGGAAGAACCAGCCATCACATTTAAGGATGCATTAATGACAAAGACATATTGGAAAATTATTTTTAGTTTATTTGCTTGTGGATTTGGGATGAATCTATTAGGTTCCCATGGGGTGCCGATGTTGATCGATCATCATTTTTCACCCATGACCGCTTCGTTTGGGATAGGGATGATCGGGATTGTTGCCATTATTGGCACATTGTTTTTAGCGCAGCTTGCGGACCGTTTTCCACGGAAAAATCTTTTATTTATCATCTATTTTGTTCGCGGACTTGGATTTTTCGCTCTCGTTTTATCGATGACTACCTGGCAGCTCTTTCTCGTTTCCTTTATTGGAGGGTTGGTATGGGCCGGTTCCGTTGCTATGTCCACAGCGATTTTAGGTGACTTATACGGAGTGCGGTTACTCGGAATGTTAAACGGATTCGCCTATTTTGTAGGGCATCAAATCGGTGCAGCCATCGGGTCATTCATGGGAGGCTGGGCATTCGATGTGTTCGGAACTCATTTCATTTCGTTTGGTGCTGCAGGGATCCTTGCCATTCTTGCTAGTTTTGCATCCATTACATTGCCTAAAAGTCTATCATTCTCTCAAAAAATAAAAATGGGGGAAAAGCATAAAATAACAGTTGGACAATGAGTTGTCGTGTAATAAATTTGCATAAATAAGAATTTAGAGGCTAGATGAAAATCCTGGGAATTTGCTCAAAATATAAATCAAATCGATGGGCCATTTGAGCCTAGTCCATTAATATCTAATCTAATGGAAAAGAAATTCACGGTGAGATTTCTTCAGAAGAAGTCGTGGAAAAATTAAACCTAGCATACAAGCAAGAGAATGAACATAAACGATCTATTTGTTTAAGAATAGCACCTCCTAATATTAGACAGAGCTAAAATTAGGGGTGCCGTTCATATCATCTTTTTTTCATATTTAGAATCTTGATGCTAAATTTAATTCGAGGATAATCACCTTCTCAAACAACTATTCAGCTTTTACTAAGATTTTAATATGGTTTCTTTCTTTTAACAGACCTTCGAAGCCTTCATCAATTACTTCATCAAGCGTGATGCGTTTCGTTACGAGTTTATCTGCAGGGAAGTATCCTTGTGCCATTAAACTGATGACGGCTGGGAAAACATCACGATATCCGATAATCCCCGTTACTGAACGTTCCTTTAGAACGATATTTTGAGGATGAATGGATGCTTCCTTCTCAAAAATACTTACAATCATAGTTTCTCCGTTGAATTTCGTAGAGTTAATGGCTTGTGTTAAAACTGGCGGTACTCCAGTCACTTCAAATGAAACATGCACTCCACCATTTGTAAGCTGGTGGATTTGCTCTACAACGTCACCATTATTCGGATCAATCGCGATCGCGCCTAGTTCTTCTGCTTTTTGTCTGCGTTGTTCAGATAATTCAACTGCATAAATTTCTGCTGCACCCGCTGCTTTTAATGCTTCAATAACTAATAAACCGATTGGGCCCGTTCCAAAAACAGCTACTTTATCGCCGACTTGGACTTTACTTTGTTTAACAGCATGAAGAGCAACAGCTGATGGCTCCACGAGTGCCCCTTGTTCATAAGATACATTTTCCGGAAGCTTATGAATCATATGTTCTGGCACAGAAGTGAATTCAGAAAATCCGCCTCCGCCTCCTGCCAGGCCATAGAATCCCATTTTCGAGCAAAGATTATATTTTCCTTGTTTACAAGCTTCGCATTCTCCACAAGAATAAATTGGTTCTACTGCAACTCGGTCACCCACTTGTACCTTTGATACCCCTTCACCGACTTCAACAACTTGTCCAGAAAACTCATGTCCCATGACAATAGGAGCTTTATCACCCGTTAATGGATGTGGTGTTTCCGCTGGAATAAAAATAGGACCTGCGGTATATTCATGTAAATCACTACCACAAATTCCACACCACTCCACTTTAATTTTTACTTCCCCTTTTTTTGCTACCGGTTCATCAATATTGTCTAGTCTTAAATCTTTTGCGTTATGCCATCTTAATGCTTTCATTCAGCCCATCCCCTATCTTACGTCATTCTTTGGTGTATTTTTGCTACACACTTCTATAATGCAAATTTCGTGCCAACTTCAAAATTACTACATTGATATAGTTTCTAACTCCTTTTTTATAAAAAAATAAAGACAAAATGAAACAACTTTTCTCAAATTGTTTCATTTTGTCTCATATCGACTCGCTTTGTCTCACTATAAGTGGCTGGTCTAAAAAATATCTCTCGAAATAAATAAGATCCGCGGAATGAAATCCAACTGATTCTATCTTTATGATTACAAATCATATTTTTTCATCTTTCGATATAAAGTGGCTCTCGATATTTGTAATTCCTTTGCTGCATTGGATACATGCCCCTTATATTTGATGAGTGCGTCTTTAATCTTGTTGATTTCTACTTCTTCTCTAAAGTTATTCACTTGTGTATAAGTATTTGTTAATGATATTTCATCCAAAGTTGATGTCAATTGTAACAATTCATCATCTGTAGGAACTTTATATGCATATAGTAGTTTGCATCGTTCGAGTGAATTTTTTAATTCACGAACATTCCCATGCCATTGACCCTTTGTAAAAATACTGATTAACCTTTTTCTCCAACGCGGAAACCATTGTTCTTTCAGAAAAAAGTTTTCTATTAAACTTTTTATATCTTCTCTTCTTTCACGTAATGGAGGAATGGTCATAGGATACACGTAAATTCGATAAAAAAAGTCTTCTCTCATTTTTCCTTGTTTCACTAAATCTCTAATATCAATATTGGCCGCTGTAATAAGACGGACATTTACCTTCCTGACCTCTGTACCACCTAAACGCGTTAACTCTTTTTGCTGAAGAACTCTCAATAAAGCTTTTTGCATCGAATGAGAAATCTCGCCAATCTCATCAAGAAACAGAGTACCACCGACTGCTTGTTCAAATTTACCTTTGAAGCCTTTTTTATTAGCTCCTGTAAAGGCACCTGGTTCATAACCAAAAAGTTCACTTTCTAACAACTGTTCAGGAATAGCAGCACAATTTACCTTAACAATAGGACCTGTTGAACGATGACTATTATGATGAATGGCCTCAGCAATCAATTCTTTTCCCACACCTGTTTCCCCAAGTATATGGACAGGCGCTTCTGTGGGAGCCACTTTTTCTACTTCATTTAACAGATCGTGATATTTTTTACTTACTCCTTTGACTCCATTAAATCTCAAAGTGAAGGTTTGTTCTTTTTCCTCCATAATCGGAATGCGGTAACCAATCACTCTATTTTCTTTTAAGATGGGAATAAGTGTATTTGATAGGTTTAAATCTTCTTTATCTACTTCTGTAAGTGATAAACCTATTAAACCTTGATAATTAGGAATAAGTTGAGGCGATAAAGCACAAATGGTTTTATCCCATGAACATATAATAGAAGGACTATCTGAATAGAAGTCATTTCTTGATAACCATTCAATATCTTCTTGTACTGTCTTTCTCCAAGCCAATGAAATGGTGTCAGCAGCTAACTGCACAGACGATAATACATAATGAACATTACTAGGAGGAGTCATGCTTGAAATATTGAGCACCCCTAACAGTTCTTGATTTTGATTGAGAATCGGAGCAGCAAAGCAGTTCCAAGATTGAGAGGCTCTAGCAAAATGCTCATAGCCATTAACGTTTATCGGTTTTAGCCATCTCTTTACCAACCCAATCGCATTTGTACCTACTTCCTCCTCAATCCATGTTACTCCCTCTTTAAAGGAAATACGCTCTGCTGCATTTACAATGGAACTTTCACCCGCTCTATACAAAATACATCCGTCAGAGTCCGTTAAAATGGTTACATAATTGGAAGCCTTTAAAAATCTTTGTAATTGTGGAAGAGTCTGTTTCGTCAAACTGATCAATAGTTGATTCTCTTTCATTTTTTTTTCAAAGTCTTCTCTATTTAAAATTTTCGTGGCAACTCCATCATACGGATTTACGTTATGTTGTCTACATAATTGCCAAGACTGGAGAATTTCATATGACAAATTTCGTTCATCGATAGAACCTTCTTGTACAAAACTCATCCAAGTTTGCTTTGTCACCACTGCACTAGTCATTCAAGAAAAACCTCCTAAAGAGCAATACCTTTAGTTCTAGTATTTTAGATTCAATATCCATACTCTCTTGTATTAATTATGACATAATTTGGGTAGTTTTTCTTCTGTTCCTGATTAGGTAATTGCAACCATCCTTAACTTAGTATTCTCTAAAGCTTATAAACTGACAAACTATATATCTCCCTTCTATGACTATGGGATTTTTCATATTCCTGCCTCTTTCCGATTGAATGTAGCAAATCCCCTAACTTAGTAAAACCTACCTGACTATGAGACTAACACCATAGCCAAAATAAATCGCATTTTATTAGCCCAAGAGGAGTAAAAGCCCAGCTACTGCGGGCGTTGAAATCATCGATATTTTTAAAACTGATTTTGGGGCAAAGTTGGTGAATTTCGCGCCAATATAGGCACCAGTCATCGAACCGACTAATATTTGTATAAGAAGAATCACATCAACATATCCGCCCGTACTAAATCCAAGGCTGCCGCCAATCGCGATTGGAAGCATGACCAGCATCGTGGTTCCGACGGAGTGACGGACTGATAATCCTAAAAAGATCATTAATCCAAGCTGGATAAATGGTGCAGCTCCGATGCCGAAAGACCCTGCCATCAGACCGGAAAGCAGCCCCAGAGTAATTGCTCGAATCCAAAATCCGTAATTATTTTCTGAAGCAGCTGAGGCCTCCTGCACGGCTGAAGGCTGTTTTAATAGAAATAATCGGAAAACGAGTAATATCGAACAAAAAATCAGTATGCCCCCAGTGAACCAATGCAATTGCGCAGTAGGGATAATCGCGGCAATCATCGAGCCAAAAAAGGCGCCAATGGCACCAAATGCCCCGACAACGATTCCCGCCTTTAACACGATATTGCCTTCGCGGTAATGACTGACCACACCTGATAGACAGGTAAATGCCATTGCCGCTAAAGATGTACCCAACGCCGTATGTATTGGGATATGAAACATCAATGTCAAAATCGCAATAATAAATCCAGCCCCGCCAGCCCCGATAAATCCTAACAGTATTCCTAAGATCAGCATCGTAAATATAATAGCCAAATGAAAACCCCTCTTCCGCCTATTTCTTCTTGTGTCCTCTATCCATAATAAAATCCCTTTTCATAATATATATTATTTGAATGAATTTCATATTTCCAATCCCTTGTCTCCCAACGTTTCAAGACATCGCCCCCAACTCCAGCGATGCAGCACATTTCAGCCACTCCTTCCAGGTCCATTTTGATGGCAATCATATTAGGCAGATTAGTCCGCCGATGAACATCCGGAACACGAACACACAATAGGGTAAATATGATTTTTTCACTAAAAAAACTCACTTCTCTCATTTGGAAAACCTACTTTACTCGTATCGTAAAGCAATTAACTACTACTTTCAAACTATTTTTAAAATTCCGTTAAATAAATCGCGATTTTGGCACAGTACAAAGAAAACGCGCACCATGAAAGTATCATAACGACCGTTTCTCGCACTTTCCTCAGAAAACACGCTTCATGAAGGGTCCATGACAACCATTTCTGGCA
>NZ_JBALOW010000076.1:1246-3292 GCF_036965085.1 Bacillus sp. JJ1532 | reverse complement strand
CGTTCCATGAAAGGTTCATAACGGCCGTTTCTGGCACTTTCCTTCAGCAATACCCAACCAAACAAGGAAATTCCTTATGTTCCTTTTTCCATTCACGAAAACTTATAAAGCGATTAGCGATGAATACCTCTTCATCCGGAGCCATTTCACGACAATTCAATGCCCTTCGTCCCGTCGTTCGCCACAAATGTATTTTCGCTTCTTCTTCACTTTCAGCAAAAATAAAAGCCCATTTCCCCTCCCCCACCTTCAGTGCATACATATGAATCTCGCAAAAACGAAGATGATTGTTTTCAATCATGTTTGTCAATTTCTCCATATCAGGCTGAACTTCAAACAAAACAGAATTTTCATCATCCAATGATATTTTCCCCTCTTGAATTAAGCACAAAATGTAATGAGCAAGGACATGCTCCTCATAGCGCATGGCATCTTCATAAAGAGCTTCAATCGTCGGCATCATCCATTCTCCCTGTAAATTGATTATAGTTTACAAAAACAGTTCCGACTGGGCCGTTGCGGTTTTTGGAGATAATCAGCTCCAGCTGTTTCTGGTCTGAGGCCAGATCATAGTACGTATCACGGTAGAGGAAAATAATGACGTCCGCATCTTGCTCGACACTTCCCGATTCACGGATGTCCGACATGAGAGGTCGTTTATTTTGCCTTTGCTCCACCGCTCGATTTAATTGGGCAAGCAAGAGAACGGGGCAGTTCATTTCCTTGGCGAGCATCTTCAATTCCCGAGAAATTTCCGTCACTTGCATGTGCATGTTTCCGCCATAATCCTGGTTTGGGCGAATTAACGTTAAATAATCAATCATGATGATCGGTTTTGGTTCAGGAAATTGATGAATCAGCTTTCTCGTTTTCGCCCTCATCTCAGCGATTGTTTGCCTGGCGCCGTCAAATATCTGCATATCTGTCTTGGATATACGCCCGATAATGTCCGTCCATTTTTCCTTTTGCTCCAAACTAAGACTTTGAAAAGGGTTTCGTAATTTGATGCGGTTGATCCCCCCTGTGGAGGCGATTAACCTTTGTACCAAGCTTTGAGTAGGCATCTCGAGTGAAAAAATAATGGGAAGATACCCATGCCAGCCAGCTTCTTTCGCAAAATGGAGCATCACATCTGTTTTTCCCATGGATGGCCTAGCAGCAATGACCGTCAGCTCCCCCGCTTGAAAACCATTCGTCATTTGATCCAAACGCTTAATCCCCGCAGGAATCCCTTTTGTTTGCTTCCCTTCCTGCCATGGTGCTTCATAAATATCAGCCAATGCTGTTGAAATGGACAAATGGTCATCCATTCTCGCTTCATCAATGAGATGTAACGTCTGAATCACTTGCTGGATTCCCCAGTCCTCCTCTTTTGCCCGTGTTAAAATATTTCTCTTCTCCCGCTCCTTCCATTGGTCAAGAAGGAGCTGCTCATATTCATCAAACTTTTTCGGATTGGCATACGATTGTAGATCGTAAAGATAGGAGATTCCTCCGAACGGTTCCATATCCACGGTTGTCGTGAGCGTAATGATGTCCACGCTCCTGCCTTTTTCATGCAAAAGACGCATTTCCCTATAAAGTGCTTGATGACGATGGTCTTCAAATTGTTCAGGCCTGATCACACTATTCCCTATGTAAAAATTCTCCTTCAGCATACAGCCAAGCAGCGCTTTTTCGACAGTCATGTCACTCCTCCCCCTCTGACGGATTATGCTGATAAATACTTGGTACATTGGGGCTCATTTCTGTCATAGCTGGACCCTTTTTCCGCTGTTCAAACTCCTTCTCCAACGCCCATACATCTTCCAGCGTGTTCACCCGTTCGTCACGCCACCTTTTCAAAATCCCATATGTATACCGCCAATTTCGTTTACCGACAGATAATGATATTTTCATAGCCTCTATCACAAGAAGTTCCCCAAATTCGTCTACAGAATCTCCAATTTCTTCTGTGATAAATGGCGATAGTACGCCAAAATTATGTTGATAAAAATCAAACACCTGATCACACCGACTACTTAGTAGTTGTTTTTCTTTTTCTTT
>NZ_JBALOW010000076.1:497-1221 GCF_036965085.1 Bacillus sp. JJ1532 | reverse complement strand
TATCGTGGACGTATCGTCCAGACTGTCATGATTCGATAGATCATCTGACTCGTTTTTAGACCATTCAAAAGAAGAATCAGCATATGATTCGAATAACTTCCTCATCTTTACATTTCGAATACGTTCCCCTACATACCCAATGAGCTGTAAGTCTTTTACCTTTTCTAATTCGCTTCTCACGCAATCCTCCACCGGTTTTCCGCCGCGAATAAAATTAAATTTTCCCCAATTCTTAACAGCGATTTCCCGAGTTTCCTGGTTATATTTCAAAAGTTTGTGCTTATTGATCAAGCGCTCCAAGATACTTTGAATGGCCTCTTGCGAATAC
The DNA here is from genome assembly GCF_036965085.1 of Bacillus sp. JJ1532. Classification (NCBI taxonomy): domain Bacteria; kingdom Bacillati; phylum Bacillota; class Bacilli; order Caryophanales; family Bacillaceae; genus Bacillus; species Bacillus sp. JJ1532. The sequence continues at coordinate 893 of NZ_JBALOW010000076.1, read as the reverse complement.
CCTGTATCAAAAGCCATTTGTCTTTTTGTTATCGTGTAAATCCCGATTTGTTTCGTATTTTTATTCGTCAACAAATAAAGAAACACATACTTATCCTCCGGCGTCATTTCCTCCACAACCTTCGGATCATCCCAAAATTGAGTGTAAACCACGCGATACCTTGCCATTATTACCATCCCTTTCTTGAGACTCTTTATAAATTCATTCGCTTTTTATATATGGATGAAGTCGAAAAAAGGACAGGTTTTATCAAAAAAATAAATCAGAGCCGAAGCCCTGATTTGTTTCTGGAATTTAACTACGTTGGAGTCAGACTACCGGATGGGCTCTATGGCACCATAGTGTATCGACCTTTTTCGCCAGCCGTAGAAACAGTATAGACAGGGGAATCCATTT
>NZ_JBALOW010000076.1:0-428 GCF_036965085.1 Bacillus sp. JJ1532 | reverse complement strand
TTCATGGATGGCTAACGGGCAGTTTAGTTCAAGAAGAAGTGGTAAAATACAAATGAAATAATCATATTATTGGGACTTATTAAACAGAAATTACAAAAGAGGTTTTGGATAAAGTATTTTTCAAGGATGGAAGTCTAAGGGATATTTATATTGTTGACGTTGATTTAACCGATTGGCAAAAATTTTTTGATTGGATTCGCACTTCTCCTTGGGATATTGTTTATTACAAGGATGGACAAGAAACGGAGTATGAAGAAACCGATGATGCCCATTTTTTAAAAGATAATGACTACCATATTTTAATGTCTATTAACATTAATGGTGTTTTGATTAATTGCCATTTCTTTTCAGAAGATGAAATAGAATTTGATATTGATCCAAAAGAAGTTAAAAGTATAACTGTAGTTATTGCGGTATTTAAATTTATG
>NZ_JBALOW010000075.1:0-27730 GCF_036965085.1 Bacillus sp. JJ1532 | reverse complement strand
AACACAAAGACAATGACGGCGTACTTCGTTATCAGGTTGCTGTCCGTAACACGGAGGGCTCAGGTGCCTTTAAACGCGGAGTAAATGTAAGCGCTGGCACTGTACAACCTGCCGTACAGGACAAAGTGGCAGTCTATCATTTTAATGTTACTAATACCGGCGATGCAAAGGATCTTATTCGCATCAACGCTTCTGCAGGTGATGATTGGACAGTTCAACTTGATCACAACGTACTTGCTGTGGAACCCGGAGCAACTGTCGATGTACCGGTATACGTGATAATTCCGAAGGGCAAGGAAGCTCCAGCAAACCTTACCTTTACGGCTACTTCAGAGACAGACTCTAATCAAAGCGTTACCGAGACCAATCTTATGACAGGTAACCTAAGCGCAACCGGTCTAAGTTCTGTTATTGATAGCTTTGCCAACGAGGGAGCCTTCAAAGCAGGTGCAGCGCAAGCATTGAAGGCACATTTGAATTCCGTCGATCAATTTGAAAAGAAAGGATCTGCGGATAAGGTTGTCAAACACATTAATGATTTTAAAGAATTCCTGGATCTTAAAAAAGATGCGAATCAAATCTCCGCAAAAGCGTATAACAGTTTGAAAGCGTATGCTGATGCAATGATTGAGATCTGGCAATAGGTTAGATTCACTGTTCAGAATATACCTCCTGTGCCGGGGATGACCTGTTACGGGGAGTAACGAGCTCAAAAACTTTTAAAACGTGAAGATGGGAAATCAATGAATAGACTTCTCTATCAAACTTGAACTAGGGTAAGGTTTCATTGTTCATATCCATTTTCTCGATTTTGTGAGTTTATGATACTCATAGGAAACAAAAACAATAAAATGGCCGGGACAGTAGGCGAACTGTCCCGCCTCATTTAAGCAGGAAAACCCAATTGGTATTATTGGTTGATTTATTCTTTCCCTGTATTGTTACGTTTTTAAAATATCCATAAAAATATCGAAGGCATTTTAAAGCTTATTCAGCTTTTTATTTAGATGGTAAACCAAGGTCAGATCCGTCAGCGACAATGACTTTGGGAAGTTGTCAAAAGTAGGAGTGAAGATAAATGAAGAAAATGATCCCCAGTTTTAGCCATTTTTTCATTGTCTTGCAGCGGCTATGAAATTGAAAAAAGGTGAAGTGAGCGAGCCGGTCAAGACAGTATTTGGTTATCACATCATCAAGGTAACAGATAGAAAGGAGACACCATTAAGCGAGGTGAAAGATCAAATCAAACAAGCGCTTATGGGAAAAGACGCAAAACCGATACAGGAGATATTAAACAATTTGAATAAAGAAATTGAGATAAAAGAAGATGCATTTAAGGATGTAGAACCAAAACAACCAAATATGCCCCCTCAAAGTTAAATGTTCAGCCATAAGTAGTTATTGTGATTATCGTTGAACTTTACACCAATTACATAGTTATCTATGCTAATAAAGATTGTGATGAGTCTTAATTCGACGTTCGAATTGCCTTTCAAAATTGGTACCCTTAGGTCATTGAGAAATATTAAAGCAACCAAAACGATTGGGCTCGGGTGATGCAAGTTCCGGGGCCTTTTTATTTTGCTTGCCTAGTAACCCGTTAATTACTAGATGGGGAGAGTCAAATCCGAGTAAGTGTTCGGTGGCTTTCTGGCGACTGATGGAAAATGGCCTAATAGGACTTGATATCCTATTGGATGGAATTTTACTATTGATTTAGTTGCAAAAGGTAGGATGCGAATAAATAAAAAAATATGACTCACCAGCACCTCATGTGTTGCACATACATTTTGCACACGTGGAGTGAGTTTCACAACTCATTTTAAAGAAGAAAGGCAACTAACCCTCTGGGGCGTTGTCTTTTTACGTTTCCTGTAACGGATTTACAAAGATGTATTGAATATGGACAATGGACAGTACCATCGTGGTTGCAAGTGGTATTCTCAACTAGAAAAGTAAGAAAAAAGGCGTTAATTCTTAAGATTAGGACATCTTTTAGTTTTGCCTAATGTTAATAGCATGGTTCTCGTTGTCACATTAAAATTTCTTTTATGAAGTAGTTTATAATGAGACCCGGTAAAGGAGACAAATTATTGTTAAAGTGAAATAACACCTAAAACGGTTGTTTCTACATATTTAGGTAAGGAAGTAAGGGTATTTCAAACAATAAGCAGCAGAAACCAGGATTAATACTTAACCTCTGTCCCAAGCTATCGCATCTTACTGATTTTCTTAGCACTTTTCATGTTGAACTTAAGGTTTATAATGTTTAAAATTTTCTATAGTTTGATAAAAAGTGCTTAAGCATGGTATATGTTTTAAAAGAAGCAGGCACATTCTTGCAATGTAAATTTGAGACGAGAGTTTAACTCTTATAAGAGAGGTTTGAGTTTATATATGATAGATAATTTTTGGAGTGAATTACCAAGACCGTTTTTTGTACTTGCACCAATGGAAGATGTGACCGATGTTGTTTTTCGCCATGTGGTGAGTAAAGCAGCCAGACCTGATGTGTTTTTTACAGAGTTTACAAACTCGGAGAGTTATTGTCACCCAGATGGGAAGCAAAGTGTGCGTGGGCGTTTGACTTTTACAGAAGATGAACAACCTATTGTGGCTCATATATGGGGGGATAGACCTGAAAACTTTCGGAAAATGAGTATCGGTATGGCTGAACTAGGATTTCGGGGTATTGATATCAATATGGGCTGTCCTGTACCTAATGTGACATCGAATGGGAAGGGAGCCGGTCTGATTCTTCGTCCGGAAGTTGCAGCAGATTTAATACAAGCAGCAAAAGCAGGAGGACTGCCTGTAAGTGTGAAGACAAGGCTAGGTTACACGGATGTGGAGGAGTGGCAGGCGTGGCTAACGCATATATTGAAACAGGACATCGCCAATCTTTCTATTCATCTGCGTACAAGAAAGGAAATGAGCCAAGTCGATGCTCATTGGGAGCTGATTCCGGAGATAAAGAAACTTCGTGACGCGATTGCACCGGATACGCTGCTAACAATCAATGGAGACATTCCTGACCGACAAACTGGGCTACAGCTCGCTGAACAATATGGTATTGATGGAGTTATGATCGGGCGAGGTATTTTTAAAAATCCTTTTGCTTTTGAAAAAGAGCCAAAAGAGCATAGCAGTAAAGAATACCTTGATCTTTTAAGACTGCAGCTTGATCTTCAAGATCAATATGCGGAAGTACTGCCACGTTCAATCTCAGGGCTTCATCGCTTTTTCAAAATTTATGTCAAAGGATTCCGTGGAGCAGGTGAATTAAGAAATCAATTGATGAATACGAAATCAACAGATGAAGTGCGTGCATTGCTTGATAACTTTGTGCTAGAGAATGATTAATAATATCTAAGGTAAACTCTACCACATACATCACAATTCAAGTCATTTGGAAAATGTCGCAGAGTTTGAGTTGAAAAATAAATAAGGTGAAAAAAGAAGTCTAGCGATAGACTTCTTTTTTTGGTGAAATAACAATAATGCCTTTTTACCTATCTGTATGAAGAAGGAATTTATTTTTATTTCTTGAATTCCTAATTTAAAGGAAAAATAAAAGAAATTAGAGATGGGAGCGAGTTTATTATGATGATAAAAGGTATCGGAGGAATATTTTGGAGGACTAAAAATCTAGATGCCATAAAAAAATGGTACAGTGAAGTGTTGAAGATTGAAATTGATAATTGGAATGGGACCATTATTAAACCCCATTCAGAAAATAAAACGATATTTTCTTTCTTTACTGAAGATGACCCTTACTTCCCAACAGAACAGCAAGTGATGTTAAATTTCCAAGTTTATAATCTAAACGAGACTATTGAGCATTTAGAACAAATTGGTGTACCTCTTGTAAAGGGAAAAGAAGTTAGTGAATATGGTAAGTTTATTTGGATTAAAGATCCTGAAGGCAGACTGGTGGAGCTATGGGAGAAATAACGGGTTGTCATTATTCATATTTTGTTGAATAAATGGGTGCCTAGTTTAAGTGAACAACAAGGAGATTAAGAAAATGAGAATCCCGATATATCAGGTTGATGCTTTTACAAATGAACAATTTAAAGGAAACCCAGCGGCAGTATGTCCATTAAACGAATGGATAGAAGATAATTTAATGCAAAAGATTGCAGCAGAAAATAATTTATCTGAAACCGCCTTTTTTGTAAAAAAAGATGATGTATATGAGTTAAGATGGTTCACTCCAATAGGGGAAATAGACTTATGTGGACACGCAACATTAGCGTCTGCTTATGTAATATGCACTTATTTAGATGAAAATTTAAAGAATGTAAAGTTTCATACAAAAAGTGGACTTTTAGAAGTATCGAGGGATGGCGGTTTATTTACATTGAGTTTTCCTTCTAGAGAAGGAGAAAAATGCGATACTCCAGAGGAACTTATTAAAGGTTTAGGTAAAGAACCTAAAGAGGTCTATAAGGCAAGAGACTATTTGGCGGTATTTGATACAGAACAAGATATTTTAGGTCTTGAATTAAATATGGATGAACTAAAAAAACTAGATGGTTTTGGTGTAATAGTGACAGCTAAAGGGAAAGAAGTAGATTTCGTATCAAGATTTTTTGCACCAAAGGCAGGAATAGATGAAGACCCCGTTACTGGTTCTGCTCATTGTACACTAGTTCCGTATTGGAAGAATAAATTGAATAAAAATGAATTTGTCGCATTGCAATTATCAGAAAGAGGCGGAAAGCTATATTGTACTGATTTAGGTGAAACGGTAAAAATGTCTGGAGAAGCTGTATCTTATTTAGAAGGATATATAAATGTTTAGGGAAATTTGTTTAACAAATTAAAAACTTTTTGACGGGTGCTATTCTTCAAGAAAGAGAATAGCATTTCTTATTGTAGGGGGGCAGGTTTATTCAATAATAAATCACAACAGGGATCAGGCTTTACTGTGAGTCTACAGTAAAATATTGTTAGAAATATTAATATTCAATAAAATTAATCAATACAAGAAACCGAGGATAATGAACAATCGTATTATATAGCGAAAAAATTAATTATGGGGGAGGATGGGGTAATCATGGCAAAGTATGAAAAGACAATTGTTGGTCAATTTGAGAAAGTGGTTAATCATTTGGAAAACGATATTGGTAACAGCGGAATAAGTATGAGATTAGTTGATGAAAGCAACTACGCTATTGGAGAGACTAAAATAGCAGTTCGGGTTTATGATAAATACTTTATGAGAAATGGAAACAGAGCGAGTTTGAGCCTTACTGTAGTAGGTAATAACAGTAATACTTTTATTTCAGCAATTGGTGCTGGCGGGGGACAAGGTGTTTTTTTAAACTTTAGTCTTGGTGCCGAAGATGATATGGTGGCAATAGTACAAAGAAGTATAGAAGAAATGGAATAATACTTAATTTTATTTTTAATCATAGTTTCCTCATAATGCGAAGTATATATTAATTCGAACCCTACTTAATTGTGTATCGAAGATTGTGAAAAACAAAAAAGCTTGATTCATAACCCTGAATTAAGCTTTTTTATTTCTATACGAGAATTCCAATTGATTTTTCAATTTCCTTCGACAAAGTATATTAATACTTAAGTGATGACAGCCAAGATATGTTTTTTGAACCTCCTTCATATCCGATTTTTGTTTACACCGTGTTTGAGCAACTTCTAATAATTTCAGCTCTAATGGCTTCTGCTTCCTTTCGATCTCATAATCCTTGTGGTATCTAAATAGAAAACTTTTGAATAAACGAAATTAAAAAGAGTGATAATATTAGAATTGGAAAAATGTAATACAACGGATTGAAAGTGAATCAATTAAGGAGATATGGATATGGTAGTGAAAGAACAGCAAAAACAAATCAATAGAGTTCTTGAATTTATAGATGAACATCTAAACGAATCACTTTCTCTTGAAAAGTTAGCTAAAGCCTCAACCTATTCGGTTTATCATTTTCAGCGTACATTTAAAGCCATTACGGGTGAGACACCTGCCGGTTATATTAAAAGACTACGGCTTGAGAATGCTGCCCATTTTTTAATTTATGAGCAGCAAATTCCTATTACTCAAATTGCATTCATGTGCGGATTTTCGTCACTGTCCTACTTTACTTATTCATTTAATGAGTATTTTAAGACGAGTCCTAAGAAATGGCGTGAAGGAGCCTATTTGGAACGGTTTCCAAGGGAGTACCAGGATAGCAAGAAATCTAAACTTTTTAGCAATAATATGAAAGAAGAAAATCAAAGCAACACATATAATGAGTTTAAATGGTTGGACTTGACCAAAGTAAAAATAATTGAAATGCCCGTTTGCGCAACTGTAAATAGACAAAGTGTCGGCCCTTATACACGTGGGATTCCTGGTGTTTGGGAGGATATTTATCATTGGTCAAAGTCTAGAGATTTACTAAATAACAATACGTTTCTATTTGGAGTTCCTAGAAATAACCCATATATCACCCCACCTGAAAAAAGCCGATATGATTGCCGTATTGCAATAAATGAAGAGGATCTTTCAAAAGTAGATGATGAACTTACTTATCTATTTAAGGGTGGTAAACATGTCGTCTATGAATTTGATGAGCCCGTAATGTATAGTGAGAGAAGCAAATTAATAGAGTGTTATTCGGAGTTATACAGTTTTTGGCTGCCGAAAAGTGGATACAGATATTTGGGAAATCCAATCGAATTGGTCGAACTTGAGCCAATAGAAGGATCGCTTTCAATCGAATGCAAAATTAAGGCGATTTGTTTAGCAATAGAACCGAAATAGGAGGAAATCATTTAATGTTCATTGATTTTGGAAGCCTTCAGTACCTGCCCATAATCGTGGGAGGAATTGTTTATATGGTTTACGGAGGAATTTATTACTCTGTCGTTTTATCAAATAAAAACAAGAATCAAAGTATTCTTGGAAATCAAAGCGCCGGTCCATTTAAATATATATACTCTATCATCCTTGCATTTATTAATTCATTCTTAGTAGGTGTACTCATTCAATCAGTCGGGTCCGATCATTTTCTAGCAGGAGTAGGAATCGGTTTCATCATAGGCTTAATGATTTCATTGGTTTATTTGAAAAATACGTTATTTGGTTTAATGTCTAAGAAGTCATTTCTGGTTGCAATAGGAGACCATTTAATCATATTCACACTGCTTGGTACGATTCACGGATTTTTCATGTAAGAGTTCAATAATTAAGATGAAGAGGACAAACTAAGATTTGTTCTCTTTTTTTATCTTTGTAGCGTTGACTGGTGTTAATCAAAATGTTACCATAAGGTCACATGATTAACACGTGACTTTTTAGTCACGTGTTAATAAATTTTAATGAAAGGATCGATTGGATGGACGAAGAACTCTCAACCGTTTTTAAAGCATTAGGGCATCCGATCCGAAGGAGAATTCTCGATATTCTTAAGGTTTCACCGAAAACAACTGGAGAACTAGACGACTATTTTCCGGAAGTAACCAGGTATGCCATTATGAAGCATTTAAAGATTCTAGAGGATGGGAATTTGGTGGTAGTACGGCGTGAAGGAAAGTATAAAAGGAATTTCCTTAATGCCATACCTCTTCAAGAAATGCATAACCGCTGGGTAGGTAAATATATGCAAACTACTGCCAGTTCGCTGTTAAACTTACGGGCGGCAGTACAAGAAAAAGGAGGAAATAATACGATGGAAACAAAGAAGGATTTTCGAATTGAACAGGAGTTATTCCTGGAAGCATCACGCGAAGAGGTTTTCAAAGCTTTAACTGAAACGGTGGAAGACTGGTGGGAATTTCGTCTAGCTCCAAAAGGAGTAACATCCCACTTTACATTTGATCCCGTCCCTGGCGGACAATTTATTGAAAAATGGGGTGAAACTGAAGGAGCAATCTGGGGGAATGTCTATTATGTAAATGCTCCTGCAGAAATTCGCTTGCATGGCCATCTTGGCATGCAAGGAGCGGTAAACAGTGCCTATACGTATCGTCTTCTTGAAAAAGAAGGAGGAACATTGCTTCAACTATCCCATACAGCCTCTGGTGTAATACAAGAGCATTGGGAAGAGGAGCACTCCAAGGGCTGGAAGTATTTACTTGGAACTTTACTTAAAAATTACGTAGAAAAGAAATAAAGTAGGAGGCCAAGATGGTAGATGTACTAACGGAAATTACAATAAATTGTCCTATTTCAAAGGTATCAGAATATGCAACAAACCCTGATCACGCTCCAGAATGGTATGTCAATATACATTCTGTAGAGTGGAAAACACCAAAACCACTGACATTAGGCTCACAAATTGCTTTTAAAGCGAACTTTCTTGGCAGGGAACTTGCATATGTGTATGAAATTGTTGAATTTATTCCTGAGAAAAAATTTGTGATGAAGACAGCGAATGGTCCATTTCCAATGGAGACCATCTATACATGGCAAGCAATAGATGAAAATCATACTCGGATGACTTTAAGAAATAAAGGTAACCCAAAAGGATTCAATAAGATTATGTCCCTTTTCATGACCACTATGATGAGGAGAGCAAACATGAAGGATTTGAAAAAAATCAAAGCCATCCTTGAAAAGTAATTTGTTCGGGAAAAAATAATTTTTTGATGTAAATAAAAATTGGTATTTATGATGAATTCTAGATGTAACCGCTCTTGTACTTTTTCTTTTATCTGCACTCTCATGATTTCCTAGAGATAAGCCCGCCTAAGATGCTAAATGTTTTGATGAGGGAAACTAATACATATTGGCACCTATTGCCTCTATAATCACCGATGCAGTCTCTTTGTTATACCTGGCTCGTCATTTACAATTGAACCTTCTTTTTGTATTTTTCTAATAATAGGTTAATCTGTTTATCGATATCTGAATTGAGATTTTCAATGAAAGTGCAATACATTCATGTTGTTTCTAAAATTTTATTGCGGGAGTTTTCTAAATGAAATATGAATGGAGAAAAAACGAGAAAGATTTATATATGCCTAAGCAAAAACCTGAATTGGTCACAGTTCCAAAGCAAAACTTTCTTATGATAAAGGGAAAAGGGGATCCCAATAAAGAGGATTTTTCCGAAAGAATAGGAGTTCTTTATTCGTTAGCTTACGCTATTCGAATGATGCCGAAACAAGGATATACTCCAGACGGCTATTTCGAATATACCGTTTACCCATTAGAAGGGATATGGGATTTAACAGAAAAAGGTAGGAAAATAGAAACTTTAGATAAAAATGAATTGCTATATACGATCATGATCAGACAACCAGACTTTGTAACGGAAGAAGTTGTAGAAAGAGCGATGGAAAGGGTAAGGAAAAAGAAACCACATCCGCTGCTAAATGAGGTGACATTCGATTCAATTGAGGACGGTCTATCTGTACAAATGCTCCATTTAGGCTTTTATGATGAAGAACCACAAACTTTTGAAAGAATGAATGAGTTTTTAATCACCAATCAACTTGAAAGAGATAGTTTAACACATCGAGAAATTTATTTATCTGATTTTAGAAGGGTAGAACCGGAAAAATTAAGAACAGTTCTCAGATATAAGGTAAAGCTAAGGAAATGAATAGGTACCATAATCCTAAATTCCGTAAAAATTACTAAAAAATTTTGTTTTCAAGGTGTTTTACATTAAATTCAATTGATTTTTTATTCCCTCAGACAATTGTTTCGAGGGATTTTTAATTGGGGTATAATGTGTTTTACTTAAAGTTTAGGATTTTGCGTGTTTTTGGCAGTATTAGAAAATGAGCCTATATATACAAGAAATGCATAGAAACTTGCATATTTAAGGCTCTTTAATTGTATTCCTTGTTGTGTTAAAGCTACCCATTACTTCAAAAGGCATTACCGTTTTGTAGTAATGCCCTATACTGAGCCACTAGTGTATTCACTAAAAATTATCAATGACTTCTCCTAGTGAAGCAGCTTTGATGCTAGGCTCTTTGATTATTTCTAATATTTCATCCTTCGTCCCATAAGCAACTACCCCTAATATTTCTACATCGTCTATTTTAATATCTTTCATAGCGTTGTAAGCTTTCTTGTGTTCGCTGAAAGTACTTATTTTCAGTAACTTTAGGAACGCATCATATTCATATGCCAAATCTGTCGTTGAAGTATAAGAGTTTCTTATAGAGAAGTCTAATGCTTCATTCTCCCTAATAAACGTTGCAGACCAATCATATTCCATAGCCTCTTGTTGAAATGTGTTTAAATGGCTATTGCTATAAGTGTTTACCCAAAACCAAGTCATTTCGGGAAGCTCATTAAAAGGTAATTAACTTAGTTTGTATGGCTGATCAAAGGAGAGTGCTACCTCATATATTTTTTCCCCTTGCATACTATTAATCAGTTCTTCATCATTTTTATATTTTTTATAAGCAACCTTTGGATGAAGAAACAGCATTTCTCTCCAACCATTTTCTTTATAGGCAAATTGCCAATCCTCTCCTGTGACTCCTATGCTGCCACCTGAACCTCTTGAAATTAGAACAGATGGATTTAGTCCGAATGGATATTGTTTTTGTTCAATAACGAGCGATTTAATTTTCATGTCCTTTGAAATTTTATAATGGCTCATTCCTCCTAAAAACCTCTGGAATTCACGGGTTCATTGATATAGCCATTCGGAGTGCTAAGTCGGACATAGGCATCCCATTACTCCAGCGCTGGGCAAGGCGCTGGAGCTTCTCCCATCGAATTTATTTTTTATTTTTTGCAAGCGTTCCATCATGCTTTCTCCGATGATTGGCGAGAAATGCTGATCCACTTTTTTGAGTTTATTTCTCCACTCCGTTTCATCCTCTGGAGTTAACTCGTAAATTTGCATACTAGTATTCTCTTTTAATTGTTGAAGATTCGATTCATTCATGTCAATCGAATATTGCCAATTCCAATCTGTCGCTTCGACCATTGCTTCCCGAATGATGTCTTGAATCTCGCTCGGCAAACCATTCCAAAATTCTCGATTCATCAAGACAGCATAGCCTAAATAAGCATGGTTTGTAATCGTCATGTATTTTTGAACATGATAATATTTTTTAGAATATATATTCGAGATCGTATTTTCTTCTCCATCAATCGTTCCTTTTTCTAAATTATGATACGTTTGGTCGAAAGGGATTGGGCGGGAAGCGGCTTCGAGAACTTCATATTGCTTTTCGATCACTTTGCTAGGCATGATACGGAAAACTTGGCCCTTTACATCTGTTGGATGAATGATTGTCCCTTTCACTGTTGTCATTTGTTTAAAGCCGTTATACCAAAATGCTAAACCTTCAATATTTTGTTTTTTTAAGTCGGCAAATAAAGCTTCGCCAATCTCTCCTTCATACGCTTCTTTAACCGCTTCATTTGAGGAGAAGGCATAAGGCAAATCTAATACGAGCCATTCAGGAGAGAGCGTTCCTAATTTAGATGTTGACGGAGCAATCATCTGTACTTGTCCAGATTGAAGGGCATTCAGCTCACCTTCGTCAGAAAAGAGTTCGGCATTTGGAAAGACAACGACTTTGACTCTATTATTTGATTTCTTTTGAACAAGGTCAGCAAACCGCCCTGCTGCAAGCCCCTTTGGTGTATTTTCTGACACAACATGACTAAAACGAATGATTATTTGCTCCTTCATTCCCGTCTGCTCATCATCAAAGGGAACTTCTTTCATGAAGTGAAGACCGCTAGATCCGAAAAGGTAAGCTGCACTAAATCCTGCTATAATAAAAATAAATATTCCGAACAGCTTCTTCATCTATACACCTCGAATGTTTTCTATTATTCTAATTAAATAATAAAACGACTAATTGTACAACATTGTATGTCTTGAATAAAGGGGGGAAGCACATGTCGCTTAAGCGGCTGCCGATTCGTTCCAAAATTACATTATTATCATTCAGCATCGTCTTTTTTTCTTTATTGCTCGGCGGCCTTATTTTAATAGGAAATATTGTGGAGCTTGAGGAAGAAGAGTATGGAAAAAGAGCGATGATTACGGCAAAAACCGTCGCTCAGCTTCCAGATGTCATTCGCCATGTTACTGAACCAAATGGATGGATTGAAATGGATCCTACTATTGAAAAAATCCGCAATATTAATAATGCGGATTATGTGACCGTCTTAAATATGGAAAGGATTCGTTACTCACATCCTGTAAAGGACATGTTAGGAACAGTTTCAAAAGGAGAAGATGCTGGTCCTGCTTTTGCAGAGCATTCCTATCTTTCAAAAGCTAAAGGTGAAGTAGGAATGGCTGTACGTGCCTTAGCTCCAATAAAAAATGACCAATTAGAGCAAGTAGGGGTCGTTGTTGTTGGGAATGTATTACCGACGATGTTTGAAACATTACTATCACTAAAAAATGAGATTCTATTCATTATGTTTTTGACCCTTCTGCTTGGCGTAATAGGTTCATTTTTCCTTGCCAAACATATTAAACAGCAAATGTTTCAGCTTGAGCCTTATGAAATCGCTCGTCTTCTTGAAGAGCGTACAGCAACGTTTCATGCGATGCATGAGGGAGTCATCGCAATTGATAAGCATGAAATGATCACGATCTTTAATGATAAGGCAAAAAAAATGATGAATGTCCACGGGGATGTTATTGGGAAAAACATTTGGGATGTGATCCCGGACACGAGGCTGCCAGAAATCCTTGAACTAGATAAACCAGTATTTAATCAGGAAGTCCAAGTCCGAGGGAACGTGATTATGAGCAATCGTGTCCCGATTAAAGTGAATAAGCAGTTAGTTGGGGCGGTCGCTATTTTTCAAGATCGTACAGAGACGACGAAAATGGCGGAGGAATTGACTGGGGTAAAGGAATTTGTAGAAGCGTTAAGAGTACAAGCCCATGAGCATTCTAATAAGCTTCATACGATTGCAGGATTAATTCAACTAGGAAATAATGAACAGGCACTAAAGTATATCTTTCAATTAGATGAGGAACAAGGGAGTTTCGCGAGATTTTTAAATGAGAATATTCTTGATGATAATCTTGCTGGTTTATTGCTTGGGAAAGTAAGCCGCGGAAAAGAATTAGGGATTGAAATAGTCATTGACCGGAAAAGCCATTTAAGTCGTTTTCCGAAGCATTTAGATCATCATGATTTCGTTGTCATACTCGGAAATTTAATTGAAAATGCGATTGCTGCCTTAAAAACAGCCGAACATCGAGAAAGAAGGATTGATATTAGTATTGAACAGGATGATGAATTATGTGCTATTCTTGTTGAAGATAATGGGCACGGGATTAGTGAAACAGAGATGCACCGAATATTTGAAAATGGGTTTTCTACGAAAAAAGGATTTGGTTTAGGTCTTCATCTCGTAAAACAGATTGTGGAAAAAGGAAAAGGGGAATTAAATGTAGTTTCTCATCAAGGAGAAGGGGCGAGTTTTTTTATTAGTTTTCCAATGAATGGATTGGAGGAGAAAGAATGATTACCGTTCTAATCATTGAAGATGATCCGATGGTGCAAGAAGTGAATAAGCAATTTGTCATGAAAATAGAAGGATTTAAAGTAATCGGAGTAGCAAGCAATGGGATGGAAGGTCTCCAAAAAATAAGGGAGCATTCACCCGATCTTGTTATTCTCGATGTGTTTATGCCAGAGCAGGATGGACTCGAGACCCTTCAGCAAATTCGCAGCCAGCAAGAAAGTGTCGATGTGATTATGGTAACAGCGGCGAATGACCATGAAACAGTGAAAATGGCTCTCCAAAATGGAGCCTTTGATTATATTATTAAGCCGTTTCAATTCGATAGGATCCAGAAGGCTTTAGAAAAATATAAAATTTATCACTCAAAGGTTAAAAATGAGCTGTCGTTATCTCAGCAGCAGCTTGACGAGTTTCTGCATTCCCCCTCCACATCGAAGAAGTTAAATAATGTAAATGATTTGCCAAAAGGACTGAATGAAGTTACATATAGGCAAATTATTGCCTATTTACATGAACAAGAATTAGCTAAATCCTCTGAGGAAGTAGCCGATGGGGTGGGCATTGCCCGCGTGACGGCTCGCCGCTATCTTGAATATTTAGTGAAGCTCGGTGAAATTAAAATTGAATTAAAATATGGCGGTGTTGGCAGGCCTGTAAATCGATATTCCATCATTAAATAAACGCTCTAGAGACCAAAAAGACCAAAATGTCCAAAATGTTCAAAACCTTCTCACATCCCTTTGAAAACGTTATCATGAAAAAAACAAGATTGATACGTTTGAGAAGGAGGAGAAAAAATGAAGAAGGTCTTTAAAAACTTAACAGTTCAAGTAGTTATTGCCATCATCTTAGGTGTGATTGTCGGCTTAGTTTGGCCGGAAGTCGGAAAATCAGTGAAGCCATTGGGAGATACCTTTATTAAAGGGGTTAAAATGGTTATTGCCCCAATTATTTTTCTAACTATCGTTCTCGGAATTGCAAAAATGGGCGATATGAAAAAGGTTGGAAAAGTTGGCGGGAAGGCTTTTATCTATTTTGAAATTGTCACAACGCTAGCACTCGTAATTGGTCTATTTGTCGTTAATATTATCAAGCCAGGTGCGGGACTGAATTTTGATAAGATGCAAAAAGGGGATGTCTCTCAATATACAACTGGTGACGGCGGAAAAATTGATTGGATCGACTTTATTACAAATATTGTTCCATCCAATATGTTTGATGCGTTTGCCAAAGGGGATATTCTTCAAGTTTTATTTTTCTCCATTCTTTTCGGGGTTGCATTAACAGCTCTTGGGGAAAAAGGCAAGCCGATCATTGATTTCTTTGATAAAATTTCGCATGTTTTCTTTAATATTATCGGTTATATTATGAGAGCTGCTCCGATCGGTGCTTTTGGAGCAATGGCATTTACGATTGGAAATTATGGCATTGCTTCAATGAAGCCTCTTGCTATGTTAATGTTGTCCGTTTATGCAACAATGGCATTATTTATATTTGGGGTCTTAAATATCATTTGTAAAATGTATGGATTCAGCTTATTTAAGTATTTAAAATTCATTAAAGAAGAGCTATTAATCGTTCTAGGCACGAGTTCATCTGAATCCGTTCTTCCACGAATGATGGATAAAATGGAGAAGTTCGGCTGCTCGAAGTCAGTCGTAGGACTTGTCATTCCAACAGGATATTCATTTAATCTTGATGGAACTTCTATTTATCTCTCTATGGCTGTAGTGTTTCTTGCTCAGGTTTTCCAAGTTGATTTAAGCGTCGGACAGCAAATTACGATTATTTTAATCTTAATGTTAACTTCTAAAGGGGCGGCAGCTGTTACGGGGGGCGGATTTATCGTTCTTGCTTCAACGCTAACGGCTATGCAGATCATCCCAGTTGAGGGTCTGGCCTTATTACTTGGAGTGGACCGCTTCATGAGTGAAGGTCGAGCCATCACAAACCTAATTGGAAACGGTATTGCAACAATTGCTATTGCTAAAAGCGAGAAGGAATTCGATGAAACGAAACAACAACAAGCGATTATTGAATTAAATACGAAAAACAAAGTAGCCGTTTAAATAGTTATGGAAAAAGCCCTTGAAATCTATGCAAGGGCTTTTTGTAATGTCTAGCTCCAGCGCCTACCCCCGACATACAGGACGTACTAGTGTCGACTATGCGACAGGACATGCATCAATTAATTGCCAGATACTGATTTTGCGGAATGATATGGGGAAAATGTTGAAAATCCTCTTCGAAAAGTAGAATGTTATATAGTCCTAATACAAATTGATTTTTAAGATTAAGAAATGGATGTAAACTAGAAATTGAAGCGAGTTATAGAAAAACATTGCAGTTCAATTAAAAGTCTACATTTAGATTTCTGATGATAAAAGATGTTATTTTTGCTTTGCATTTTGTTAGTTTTAAAGAATAATGCTCAGATTAAAATATTGGTTGGATTATATAGCATATATATAAGAAAACATGAATCAGAGGTAATGGTATGAATGAGGAGTTAAGGAAAAAAGCCGATGCAAGTTATCGGCTGGCTGAGCAAAAGGCAGCTGAATATTTTCAATCACTTTATGAGCAAGTCAGGCAAAAGATTTATGTATCTACCTTGATAAAAGATATACAATCCTGGAAACAAGATCATATTCATCATCATTCATTATTATCCTTATTTTCGCGTAGAAAGGGAAAACCTGATTCTCGGGATTATCACAGTTATATCAAGTGGCTGGATTACACAGGTAAACTAGATCATTATCTGGATCGAAGCATCTCCTATATTTTCTTGCGGGATCTGGGCAAAAGGTTGGACTCATCTGACACAAAGACTAGGGTTCGGCGTGTTGTGGACAATTTAAAAAGTCATCTGACAACAGACCGAGGAGACAAAACGGAGATGTTTAGCATGGCCCGGTTATACCGGATGGCCCAGAAGGAAGGCATTGAATCCACGATGATCTGGTTGATGAACAAACTAAAGACTGTATCCTCCAATATTCCAAAGGGGATGGATGCGGAGCAAGCTCAGCGGAAACTTATTAAAATCATTGCTGGGGTATTGATGCACGAGATTGAAGAAATGGGCGATGAGATATCGCCTCAGGAACGTAGTCAAAAACTTGATAAGGCAATGAGGCTAGGCTATTCTTATGGGCTGACTTATCCCTTCATTGACGATCTGCTGGATTCAGGAATCTTATCCGATAAGGAGAAAAAACAATATTCCGATTTGATACGTACTACACTTATTACAGGATCTGTGCCGAAATTGGGCGAATGGACAGGAAAAAACAAGGGATTGATTCGATTTATTCATTCGGAACTTAAAGCTGCTTTCGAGTATATCAAGGCCCATCAGCGACAAGCGACAATAAGTTCATTTTTCGAGCAATCCTATGTGTTTTTTAATTCCCAAGAAGTGGATCGTGTAAAGGATCTATCAAATGCCAATTACACCAATGAAGAGCTTTATATACCAATCATTTTAAAATCTTCTTCTTCAAGATTGATTGTCCGCTCAGTCCTTAGTGCTCCAGAGGATGAGGGATTTGACAACAGAACATTTTTTTATGGCATTTACAATCAGCTGGCTGATGATTTTGCAGATATGTTTGATGACATGAAGGACGGTGCAGTAACACCCTATACCTATTATTTGAAATATCATGATAAACGTCCAGATCTTATCAATCCCTTTGAATTATACTGGACGGTCATCTCCCATTTGATCCATAACGTGTATCATTCAGATACAATGACTCGTGAGGTGATGTTGGATCGTGCAATAAATAGCCTGAAACGATTTAAAGTGCGAATAGGCACAAAGAAATACAACGAGGTTATGGAGTTATTTGCTTCTGGAAATCCAAAGTTCAATCGGATCATTCAAAAAATGGTTCGAAAAGCGGATGATGTGGATTTCTTTGATAAACTGCTTAGAGATCAGATGATTACCCATCTGAAAAATGAAAGTAAAGAGCGAGAAGGATTTTTAGATACGATCGATACCGTTCGCAATCAGATCAACAACATCTTACATATTCCTAAAAACGATTATGATTCTATTATGCAAGATCCAATCATTGATGCTGCAAATTACAGTCTGGAAGGCGATGGAAAGCGATTGAGGCCTATATTGACTTGGGTCATGGGCGTTAACGAATATGGATTAAAAAGTTCAGCAATCGTTCCGCTTCTGAGATCATTGGAATATATGCATACCGCATCCCTAATCTTCGATGATCTGCCATCCCAGGATAATGCGTCCATCCGCAGGGGACGACCAACCCTTCATCAGGTGTATAACATTGCTATAACAGAATTAACCGGTCTATTTCTAACCCAGAAGGCAATCCGGGAGCAAGCATCACTTGACCAATTCGATTCAAAAACGGTGCTTGCCCTGATTCAATATTCGGCCCAAATGACAGAGGATATGTGTAAAGGACAGGCGATGGACTTGGATTCAAAAGGGAAACCATTGACACTGGAACAATTGAATATGATGAGCTTTTATAAAACTGGGATCGCATTCGAAGCGTCCCTCATCATGCCTGCCATGCTCGCCCAAGCAAAGCAGTTGGAAATAGAAGCTTTGAAAAAATTCGCCTATCATGCCGGAATTGCGTTTCAAATTAAGGATGATCTGCTTGATGTTGAAGGAGATCTGGTCAAACTCGGAAAACCCATTGGCAAAGATAAGGAAAACAACAATTCGACTTTTGTGTCCATCCTAGGTGTTGTTGGGGCTAGAAAAGAAATGTGGGAACATTACTGTCTTGCCATGGAAGTGTTGAAAGAGGTGCCGCGCAATACCACTTTTCTGAAGCATTTATTGAATTATATTGTGAATAGGGACCGTTAAGAAGAAGGGGGATACGAAGTAGTGAGAGTAGGTAAACGGCTGCATTAATTGTGGCTGCGATCACTATTCAAGCCATGTGAAGTGCTGCTCACTACTCGTAAGAAAAGATTAAAACAGATATAAGTAAAGAGCCTCCCTATTAAGGAAAGGCTCTTTATCATAATTGGAAAGAATAAATGTTTATTTTACCAAGCCAAATCTGATAAAATTTCATAGAGGAGGGATAAATTATGAACATCAATCTAGGTGATATACTTTTTCAGGCTTTTAGCTTAATATGGGTATTTCTTTTTATTGTTCTAATGGTTTATGTAATAAGGTTTTTTAAGAATAAAAAACAAGAGAGCCAAAAAATTGTGACTTTAGAAAAGAAACTTGATAGGATTATTGAATTACTTGAAAAGGATAAGAGGGAATAATAAAAAAGCTTTAAAAAATATCCCCAATGGATCTTATTAAGCCCCTTAGCAACCAGAAAATTAGTCTTATAGGGAATAATATCAATTCCGGTATCCAAAATAGCACGTCAAGAAAAAAGTCTAATACGTTATAATGATCGCTACTCTTTCTGCTTTTTCTTGTTTTGCTTTTCTTCCGCTGCCACCATTCCTTCATTTATATCATCCCACCTTTTGATTTCCTACAAAAACGAATCATGTATTTGGTAATTAAAAAATTCTAATAATGGAGTATGTTTTATATTATTAGGGATATTGAAGAAAAGCGCCTGATTGTGGAATATCATAAATACATGTTTAGTTAAAATAACGCACTCGTTAGCTTAATAAGAGAGTTAGCTTTCTATTTCTTACTCTTTCGGCATTTTGCTCATATCCATATACAACACATTCCAGCGGTGACCATCTAAATCAGCAAAACCGCAGCCGTACATCCAACCTTGGTTCTCCGAGGGCTCACCAAAAATTGTACCTCCAGCCTTTACTGCCCTCTTTGCTATTTCATCTACTTCTTCTTTGCTCTCTGCATCAATGGATAATAATACTTCAGTAGCTTGTTTTGTATCGACTATTTCATGTTTGGTAAAATTTTTGAAAGTGGAAACAGGAAAAAGCATTACGGTAGCATTATTATTTCCGATGACAATTGCACTTGATCGCTATTGCCAAGTGGTGTATTAGTTGAAAATCCAAGTTTGCTATAAAACTCTTTTGATTTATTTGTATCTTTAACTGGCAAGTTGATCCAAAATTGTTTTGTCATAGTTATTTCTCCTTTTTTCATTTAATTCTACCCGTTACATTAATATATAATACTTTCTTTACTAACCCATTCTCCTAATTTGTACCTACATACTTAAATTCTTCGTTATTCCCAAAAAGAAAAACAATTTCATACTTTCTCTCACTACCATATTGGTCATAACCATAAAGGAAATAGCCGACTTGTGTATTTTCAGATTGTGGGAGATAAAATTGTAAATACATAGGTAATCCAGCAATTTCTTTTGGAAAATACCGTTCTATTGGAGAGTCATTCAGTTTAGCAAAATAGATCTTTTCATCAATAACCTCAAAATTAACATCAAATTCACTTCTTAATTTATCGAATTCGTTATTTGCTATATGCTTCAAGATTAACCTTGATTTATGGTCAAACTTTGAAAGATTGCTAAAAGCGTCTGTTAATTTCGTTCTTTCTTTATTCAATTCATCGTTAATTAATCTATGCTCTTCTTTTAGTTTACTAATCTCCATATCTTTCTCTTCAAGCTGAGCTTCGTATTCCATATCATATTTATCATCTGAACATGCAGATAAAAAAATTAGAATCAGCACAATTCCCAACAATAGAATAAACCGTTTCATTTTATCAACTCCATTGAAATATCTTAACTTGATAGTTCCATAAAGAATTTTCTAATATCCTCTGGTAATTCTTCTACTGCATGAATTTTTAACTTTGCAGTTCCTGGTGAAGTCATAATTACATAAGACTTTTCGTTAAACTCAAAAAGTGTGAATTGTCCTACTCTATTAGCTGTATTCTCTTGAATATAGTTAAAATCCTCTCTTGAAAAATTACTTTCATAACCGTCTAAGAATAGCTTTTGAACTTCCTTAAAGCTGTCTGAAAAAGTTAATTCTTGATACAATTCAAGTGAGTTTTTAGGTTTAAAGAAATTTACATAATAGAATAATCCACCAGCTATTATTAATATGATTACCAAGTAAATAATCCAATCTTTTAGCGTTCTTTTCTTTGTAATCATCGAATTTTCTCCCCCATTTAACTTCAAATCTACTGCCCCTTTAGTACAATAACTTCAACAAAAAAGCGTTTATCCCTTCTTGGATCAACGCACCCGATAGCACAACAATAAATAACAGTTCCTGATTATTGTGAGATTAAATATTTTTCTTTGAAAATTGGACTCAGCTCACTCCATACATCGAATTTATTCCCATCTATATCGTAAAAAACAAAATTCCTTCCAGAGTGACCTCTGTTTTCAATTTCTCCAACTTTAATCCCTTTACCTATAAAATCCCTATGTATTGTTTCAAAAGCAACTAAACCATTCACTTCAAATGTTAAAGAAAAACATTCCTCACCATAAATATCAATAAAATTGGAACTTTGATGTTCTTTTGATTTAACAAGAAAAATGCTTTGGTTTGCAAGATTTAAAATTGCTTTATCTTCATCTTTATAGCTTAATTCAGCATCTAATTTATTTACATACCATTCAGATGATAGTTCCACATTAGTTACTGGAATATATGTGGTTCCGACCCTTAATAATTTCTCACTCATTAAAAATCACTCTCCCAAATTCTGATGAGTAAACAATTCCCTCTCTTTATATGTTTCTCCTTTAATCGACTCCATAATTTTCATAATTGAACTAACTTGCCCCTTTGGTGAAAAAGCGACTGTTCTTGTTGAACAATCGCTACCCGTTAGAAGAAAAAATGGCTGCCGATAAGACAACTATATCTTGAACCAACATATAGTGAGTAAAACTACTTCAGCTGGGTAGTATATGTTTGGGATGGTGTGTTTTCATCATTAGCATATTCCCCATTAATAAACAAGGAAGTGAATAGATGAATCAGAGTAACGAACGCAATAACTTTGGTGGAAATATAGAAGAAAGTGGCAACAATCAAGCTGGTAGTAATGCTAATCAAGATGCGAGTGACTTTGGTGAAGCAGCAGGAATTTTTAATGGAGCCGTTGCGGGTGCTATGATAGGTGCTCCATTTGGACTAATTGGTACTGTAATAGGCGGTGTTTCAGGCGGTGCTATTGGTAACCAGATCGTAGAGGGGGCTGAAGTCGATGACAAAACAGCTTCCACAAATCGTGATGAGAGCAATAATAATTCTATAAATAAGTAGCAGGCACTTTACAAAAATGTATTTGTGTTAATCCCACCAAAAAAGGACCGTCAAAAAGACAGTCTTTTTTTTCACTAAAGCACTCGTTCGTTTAAGTACATTTCTGCACAATCTTTATCTTCTTGATATTGGAAAGAAAGCGACTCTCCTTCTAATTTTAACAATGAAATTATTTCTTCTTTTTTATTTTCTCTTCAGCCTTTCTTTTGTTTTCTTCAACTCTAAATTTTACGATTTTACTAATTAATTCATAAGGGATGGGTTTTCCTATAGGAAATTGCACTGCGCCTTTCGATGTCTTATATCCCGATAATTCCTGTTTAAATGTATTAATTCCGCTTGCAGTTGGATAAAGCCCTATATGGTTTTTGAATGCAGCAAAATGTACCAAATTTCCATTTAAAGCAAAAGTAGGAATTGCATAACTTATTTTTTCCTCAGCATTTGGCGCAGATTCCTTTATAACCTTTCTTATTGTTTTTAGTATTTCTTGAATCTCTTGAGGATATTGTAAAATATATTCATCAATTGATTTCGGAATAGTGGTTTGTTGTTCCATTGTATTTCTCCTTTTCATAAAAAGGTTTTTATAGTATTTCAAAACATTTTATCATAAGGCTCTGTTAACGTTTAATGTTGATATTATAACGAGAAAAAATAGAACATCCAATTATTTGGAAGTTCTATTTTTCGTAGTATGGTCTTATTCAACTATAGCACCCTTTAGCACAATAACCTCATTCCTACAAATGTATCTTTTAATGACTCGTATTATCTGGTAATTCTTCAACCACAAGAATTTTTAACCTTCAGTTCTTGGAGAAGTCAAGAGTCAAAATCTTCTTTTGTAAAATTGTCTTCATTGCCGTCTAATATAAGTTTTTGTACTTCCTCAAAATCATTTGCAAAATGCAATTCCTAATAGGTGATAATGTTCGTTGAGTTCTTCTGAATGTATTTTAGTCTCTTACTCCACCAACACTAATTCCAGGAGCATTTATAATGAAAATTTGATACAGTAGTTGGGTGATCGCTAAATTTCCTTTATTTTACAAATGTTACTTCATACAAAAATCACATTTTTGTAATATACTAATTGATGAAAATGAATAGTAATATTTATTTTATATTTTAGAGGGAAGTTTAGGAGGATTTATTTTGAAACGTATTTTTACCGCAGCAGCAGTTTTACTAGCAATGTCTATTTCTACTAGTGCGTTTGCTCACTCGCATATAGGAGGATCAAATCCAGCAGATGGTGATGTTGTAACGGAACCATTAAAAGAAATAGTTCTTGAATTTGATGGTAAAATTGAACAAGGTAGCTTTATTGATGTAAAAACGGAAGAGGGGAAAGCAATCGAACTACAAGATATTATTATTGGTGATGGTACATTAACAGGTACTGTTGCTGAGCCACTTCCAAATGACGAATATCAAGTAAATTGGAGTATTATTAGTGCAGACGGTCACCCATTAGAAGGTGAATTCTCATTTACTGTAAATGCGCCAGTTCCTGAATCTGTGGAAGAAGTAACAAAGGAACCGTCAGAAACAACTGAATCAGCTGAGCAATCGACAGAAAATCAAGAAAAAGCAGCTTCAGCGGATGAAGTGGAGAAAGAATCATCTTCTATGACAGCTATTCTTATTGTTCTTTTAGTTATCATAGTAGCAGGTGGTTTCTTCTTACTTACTAAAAGAAAGAAATAATAAATGGGTATATTAGTAATTATTAGTCAGGCACTTTTATATTTATGCTTTTCGGTCTTAGTAGGAAGTTTTTTTCTTCTCCTTGTCCCAAGGAAATATCGTCCTGATATAAAAATTCCAAAGCGCTTATTACTTATTAGCGCCATTATGCTACCTGTTTTCGCATTTATTCCTGTACTTGATATTACGTTATATATTGCTCCACGTTTAGGTTTATTTGAATCGTTAATAATTGTTTTAACAACCTATACAATTGGGACTGCATGGGATTTTACCCTTCTCGTTTCTAGTGTATTAATACTATTAATTGCCTTGGCGAAATCTACTGAAAAGAACATTTTCTCTATTTTAGGAGCATTTCTAACATTTGGATTAATATTAACAGTTGCTTGGTCAAGCCATGCGAGTGCTGTTGATCCAATTATAGGAATTATCAGCGACTTTATTCATTTAGCAGCTGTCAGTGTTTGGGTTGGAATTCTACTTATGATTGGCTGGTGTTCGCTCAATCATAAAAATTGGCTTGAATTTTTAAGCTGGTTTTCCCAGGTTGCTTTTGGCTGTTTAGTTGCTACAATTCTTAGTGGTGTTTTCTTGATGGATATAATGGTCGATGGGTATATTGGTTCATGGCTGGTTTCATATGGACAAGGGTTATTAATGAAACATTTATTCCTACTGCCACTTGTTTTTTATGCATTAGTGAATGGTTTCATTGTAAAATATAAAATTTCAAAAGATGCTACATTCAATCCAATCCCTTGGATTCGTGTAGAAGGCTTTATTTTATTTACAATCTTTACAATTACAGCAGTTTTTTCGCAACAATCACCGCCTCATGGGAATTATTTAACGGGTGATGCGATATCACCTTTATTCAGTCTATTTCACGATGGCATAATCGATTCTGATACTACAATTGGCTTTTTTGTGAACTTAAATACAGTATGGTTCTTTTTTCTTTCTATTCTATTTATGGGGTTAATTGTATTATCATTTTTAAAAAAAGCATCGATTATTATATCTTTTCTTTTTAGTTGCTTATTTGTAACGAGTATATACTTTATGATAATGGTTACTGTGATAATTCGCTAAAAAGAGTGTGACTCAAAAAGTCGCACTCTTTTTTTATTTTCAATTCTGGATATTTTTTAAGTAGTTTTAATAAATAGTGGTAAACAATGACTCCAAATAATTTCCTTCTTAAAAAATTCACCTCATCATTTAGTAAACTTAATAATGACATCAAATTTTTTCAATTGGTGCCACTGTAAATTTTCCATATTGATATAAACTAGTTAGTTTATTACTGAGCGCTGGATGTCCTTCGCTTTTCCCTTACTATAATGAGCTCAAGTACATTTTTTCACAATCTTGCTGGCAATTATGTTGTCTCATAACAAAAGCCACCAGTAAATCGGTACCTTGTTTTTAACAACTCCCGTATTTTTCTATTCCACCCAGTAAGGTGAACCCAAATGAATCACAGAACTGCTAAACCTTGTGACCCAAAGTAAGGAAAATTAGTCCATGCAGCAACCTGCAATCTTGCTAAACTACCATCCTTTTGAATATTAAATACTGACACTGTTCCTTGATTTCCGTTAAGGGTGTAAAAATGCCGTCCATCTTTACTCACTCCAACATCCATCGGCAGGCCTGGTGCTGTACCTGGCGGTGTACTGGTAATATGCCTTACCACCGACAGTGCTCCATTGGGATCAATTCGGTAGGTGGAGATGGTGCCGCTTAAGGTGTTGGTAGTATATGCAAAACGTTCATCCCTCGTTGTTACAACCCAACAAGCAGTCTGATATCCGTTTGGTACAGAGCCGCTAATCACATGAAGGATACCATCGTTGCTCAATGAATAAGATGACAGTGCATTTGAAACTGCTTCTGTAACTAAGAGGATTCCAGACGATAGAAAATAAACTCCCAATGGTCCTTGACCATAAGAATCATTAACGATTGGTCCTGTAACCGTACCATTTTTATTTACAGGGAATACACTGATATGGTTTGATGTAAGCTCAGAGACAACGATTTTACTGCCATCCGGAGTGAAGAGAACCTGCGCCGGTTGAGCATTGAAGGTACTGAGAGAATGGGTGGATCCTGGAATAGGAGTAAGGCTTCCGTTATCATCTATGTGAAAGCCAGTGATATTTGATGCAAAATTGTTTGCGGCATTACCTACATTGGAGACATAGAGAAGATTACCAAACACATCTACGCTATTGGGCTGAGCACCTCCTGATGGCTTTATATCCACGAGTACAGGTGCCCCGCTGTCGGTTATGATGAAACTACTGATACTATGGCTGCCTGCGTTAACTGCAATTAGAAAACGTCCATCACGGGACAAAGTTAGGGCCCCTTGTGACGCTAGGGGATCGACGCCATCATTTGCTGTTGCAGTGGAAACTTCCTTTGTACCAGTACCTCTTCCATAAGTTGGGTAGGAACCCACAAAGGTGAGCATTCCATTCATGTCCATGTAATAGGCAATGATTTGATTCATTACTTCATTATTGGTCATCATGTACACCATACTCGCACGTGCACGAAAATAATTGTTCATTATCTGCATTTTATGACCCTCCTCCTTTCCTAATTTTATATGGTTCTGTTGTCATTATAATTCCCCAATTCATTAAGAAGAGCACATTTCCTGCTCTAGAAATGCGCCCGATTATGGAATAATCAACAACTCTTCTATTAGCTGATATTGAGAAATAAGGAAAGCACAGTTATTTGTATGCCTATTTCACATAATCTCCGTTATCGGAAGTGAAGATTTTCTATTTGACGGTTTTTCTCATGAAGTTAATATCACCAATTTCTTTATTGAATCCCCATTTTTCATAAAAAGATATTTTGTCAGATTTACAATACAATTCAAAGTGTTGCACAGATTGAAGTTTAGGGTGTGTCGTTACTTGATCTAACAATATTCGTCCCAAACCTTTTCCTTGATACTCTTCATGGATAATAACATCGAAAATTAAGGCTTTATAGACAAAATCTGAAAGAACACGTATAAAACCAATGAGTCTATTAGTTTTATTTTCACATATTCCAATGAGGATGTCTGTGTTTTCAAGCATTACCAACACGTCTTCAAACTTTCGGTTATCTGTCCACCATTCTTGTTGGTATAATTCGTAGAGTTCTATGATTTGTTGTTCATCTAGTGTTGAGATGATATTGTAATTCATGTATGTTTCATTCCCTTCAAAACATAAATATATATTTATATATATCATTCACTTTTCAGGTGTACAAATCCTTTTTTGCGATGTTTTACTATGTCAACTATTACGCTCTCTCAATTGTGCTTGATGCTACATAAAAAAGTTGGGGTTAATGCAACCTCTTCCTCAATTAAATGGCCCTTTTCTGGAACAAGTTTTTTGCCCTGAGTAAAAAATAAATTCACCTCTGTTGTCACATATATTATGGAGGTGATTGAATATGAGACCAAAGTTATCCGCTATTTCTGTAATTACTGTACTTCTTATGAGTATTTTTATGCCTTGCACAGCCCATGCAACTGTACAAAAAGGCAACAATGGTAGTATGAATTTCGATATTGACTTAACAGGTTATCTACTCTATGGATTTGGTGATTTTAATCAGCTGGGTTATAAAATAACACCACTTGCCCAATTATATTTTACAATTATTCAGTTGGAAGAAGAATGGATTGATGAACCACGACTATATATCAAGGGTAACAAAGGTTATGTTCACCTTTGGAAAGAAGATGGAACTAATGTACTTTATACTGTTGAAAAACAAACAAGTGGCCCATTAAAAGATAGGTGGAAAATTGTTGATGTTAAAAGAAAGAAAATTAACCGAATACCAGTTCCAAAACAATTACTTAAAGAAGCATTGATTGAACGCTTAGTTGACCCAATAAGTAAAGCTATTGAAACATATTATAAACCTAAACTGTGGGATCGGGGATTCGAGGAAATCCTTAAAATAGAGAGAGATGAGACAAATTTCAACTTAAATGTAACTGTTCAAGTTCAAACTTTTGAGGGGGCACATAATCCACCTTATGGTGAAGAAACAATTATTTTTCAAATTCAAGGTAGCCATATTAAGGTTGTTGATTATAAACATAGAGACATTCCAAAAGAAGAATGGACTAAGATAGAATTAAGAAATAATTCTTATAAGAAAACAAAGCAGCAATAAAAAAAATTTGGGGACTCAAGACCTGTCACTTTGCCTGATAATTTACACTTATTTCATGTGCTATTTTGCACATCCAGCTTTAAAACCAGCTATTTTTTCATGTGAATATTAACTCGGTTTTTTTCCCTTAGACATTTTTTC